>NZ_BQIJ01000018.1:0-112840 GCF_021602465.1 Pseudomonas urethralis | reverse complement strand
CCGAACTCAGTAGTGAAACGATGCATCGCCGATGGTAGTGTGGGGTTTCCCCATGTGAGAGTAGGTCATCGTCAAGATTCATTTCGCAAAACCCCTATCTGCACATGCAGGTAGGGGTTTTGTCTTTCTGGCCCAGGAAGCGTTCAGCCCCGGGCCAGTTCCGCCAGGTGTGCCGTCGCTTCTTCGCTCTTGAGCACCAGCACATCGCTTTCCAGCGAATCGAGCACCACTTCAGCGGTATTGCCGATAAGGGCCCCGGAAATCCCTGTGCGGGCGACAGTGCCGATCACCGTGACCACGGCATCGAGCTGCTTCTGCAAATGGGGAATCAACACATCAGCTGGCCCTTCCGCGACATGCAGGCGGTCTTCACTGATATCGTATTCGGCCTGGAACGCACTGCAGGCCTCGCGATAGCGCTTCTCGATGGTTTCACTCAGCTGATAAACCGGGTCTGACGCCGACAGCATGGGGGAGGGGTGCGCACTGACGACATGCAGGTCGCCCTTGGCCAACCCGGCAATCGCATAACCGTGGTCGATAATGCTGGCATGCAGGCGACGATGATCCTCGTCCTGGTTGCCGACATCCACCGCTGCCAGAATCACGCCACCGGCCCAGGGTCGTTCGCTCTTGACCATCAGGACCGCACAGGGGCACTGGCGCAACAGCTTCCAGTCGGTAGGCGTCAGCAGGGCCTTTTTCAGCGGGCTGTCCGGCCGGTGCTCTTTGATCACCAGCTCGCAACCCTCGGCCTGCTGCACGGCGATGATCGATTCATGCAAGCTCTCGTGCCAGTTCTGCTCATGGCTGACATTGTCGTAGCCATCATCATGCAATTGGCTGCTGAGCAAGCTGAGCAACGCACTGTGGTCATGCTTCTTGTCACACATCAGCAGATGCAGGCGAGCACCCGTTACGCTGGCAATCAGCTTGGCCCGGGTCAGTGCACGGCTATGGGCATGTTCCGGGTCGAGGACAACGAGGATGCTGCGGACCGCTTGCATGGGCTTGAACTCCGTTCAAAGGTTGCGACCAATGCCTGACTATAGTCGGCGCTTCCCGCGTCGCCGTTTGATGTACATCAAGCATAGTCACTGGCGATACCCGCCGCCCTCGGTATAATCGCCGGTCTTGCCTGTCCAGTGTGGTTGTTCGCTTATGTCGCTGATCCCAGAAATCGATGCCTTTCTCGGCTGCCCGACCCCAGATGCCTGGATCGAAGCGGCACTCGCCG
Organism: Pseudomonas urethralis; assembly: GCF_021602465.1. Taxonomy (NCBI): domain Bacteria; kingdom Pseudomonadati; phylum Pseudomonadota; class Gammaproteobacteria; order Pseudomonadales; family Pseudomonadaceae; genus Pseudomonas; species Pseudomonas urethralis. The sequence continues at coordinate 111,603 of NZ_BQIJ01000018.1, read as the reverse complement.
ACCAGGAAACCCTACTGATCGATCACAAGAATTGCGAGTTCAAGGCGGCCAGCACTGCCCTGAGCCTGATCGCCAAGTACAACACTCACCTGGACCTGATCAACATGATGTCGCGCCTGGCCCGCGAAGAGCTGGTGCATCACGAACAGGTACTGCGGCTGATGAAGCGTCGTGGCGTGCCATTGCGGCCGGTCTCGGCAGGGCGCTATGCGTCTGGCCTGCGCCGTCTGGTGCGCGCTCACGAGCCGGTGAAGCTGGTGGATACGCTGGTGGTCGGGGCATTCATCGAAGCCCGTAGTTGCGAACGCTTTGCTGCCTTGGTGCCGCACCTCGATGAAGAGCTCGGTACCTTCTATCACGGCTTGTTGAAAAGCGAAGCACGCCACTATCAGGGTTACCTGAAACTGGCCCAGCAGTACGGTGACGAGGCGGATATCGCCCGCCGCGTCACCCTGGTGCGCGAAGCGGAAGCCGAACTGATCCTGTCACCGGACCAGGAGCTACGTTTTCACAGCGGCATCCCGATGGCGCTAGCGGCCTGACGCTCAGTAGCGGCGCCCCAGCAGCAGGCCGACCACCAGGCCAAAGCCTGCAGACACTGCCACGGTCTGCCATGGATGGCCACCGATGTAGTCCTGAGTGGCGTCCACCACCGGTTGCGCCTTGGCGCGCACCTGGCCGGCGGCCTGGCGAGCCTGGCGCAGTTTCAGGCTGACCTGGGCACGCAGCGTCTCGGCTTCTTCGCCAACCAGTGCGGCGCTGTCGTTCAGCAGTTTTTCCGATTCTTCGATCAATGCCTGCAGTTCACTGAACACTTGGTCCTTGATCTGATCACTGTCTGCCAGTGCGGCGGTTTTCCGGGCCATGAACACGTCCTCGTCGATGGGATTGTTAGAACAATGGATGCCTGCGCGGCGGGAAAGTTGCGAAGGCTTTGCCGATGATCCGGCGCCTGAGTGTAAGATAGCGGCCATTTACAACAGGCAGGTACCTTCATGACTTTCAATCTGGCCAACATGAGCTTCGAGGAACGGGCACAGATCGAGGCGGAAAAGGCCCGGCTGTTCGAGCTGTGGCAGAACAACCTGGGCAAGGCCAAGGGTGAAGCTGCGCGGCTGATCGCTGAAAAGCCGCGCCGCAAAGGCAAGTGGGCTGAGTGGGTGCGTGGCGAGCTGGACGCGATGTCGCCGCCAGAATTCGCCAGTATGGTCCGCAGCGAGGTCAACAAGATGATGGCTGCCGCCAGCGCCAGTCGCTGATCCCTTGCCCTATCAATACAGGCTGCCCTCCTTGGGCAGGTCCAGCTTGCCTTCATCGGTGAAGCGCACGGTGCCAAACGGCCCGCTGGCCAGCTTGCCACGCAGTTTGTAAGGCATCCCTTGCAGTGAATCGAGCTTGCCCAGGCCATAGGCCTGGCGCAGGAACGCGAACGCCGTGATGCTCACTGGCACCACGATCACGGCTTCGTCGTAACGGCCAATGCGCCCTTGCTGATCACTGACCCCAGACGCCAGCGGCTGGCCGTTCACCTCCAGGCTCAACGCAACACCGTTATAGTCGATGGGCGACTCGTTGGGGTTCTGCACTCTCATTTTCACCGCCATGCGCATTTCCAGCTCCTGCCCCGGCAGCGGCTCGATGCCGATCACGCTGATAGTGAGCGGGTCGCGGGCCTGGAACAGTGCGCAGGCGTTGAGCCCGCCAGCCAGCATCAGCACCAGCAGCAGGCGAAGGGAACGGCGCAAATGGGCAGCCATGGAAGGTCCTTACCGACGAAGTGGTGCCTGCAGTGTGGCAAAAGCACGACAGCGTTGAAAGCACAGGGCGTTATGAAAGATACTGTTTCTCATTAACGCCCGATAATTTCTCCTACTGGCAGTGCTTTACCCCATGCTGACGTCTCCCGTGTCCGCTCTGCTGGCAAGTTTCCAGGAGCACTACGACGACCTGCTGCAGTTCCTCACCCGGCGCATGAGCGATCGGCAGCGTGCCGCCGACGTGGCGCAGGAGACTTACCTGAAACTGGTCAAGATCGACGAGCAGGCGATGCCGGTGCTGCATGCGCGCAGCTTCATCTTCCGCGTGGCTGGCAATCTGGCCATCGATGCGCTGCGCCGCGAACAGCGTATCGCCGCCAGCCATGAGGGCAGCGATGGCGCAGGGGAGGTGGCCTGCCCGGCGCCGGCGCCGGAGGCGACGCTGTTGGCCCGGGAGCGCCTGCAGATACTCGACGAAGCACTGCTGCAGTTATCCAGCAATGCTCGCCAGGCGCTGCTGCTGAACCGTGTCGAAGGTCTGACCCAGGCGCAGATCGCACAACGGTTGGGCGTTTCCGAGAGCATGGTGGCAAAATACATCGGCCAGGCCCTGCGCCATTGCCGCGACTGGCTCAAGCACAACCATGACTGAAACTTCGACCATGCACGCTCCGCAGCCGATCAGTGACTTGTCCGACGATGCCCTCGACTGGCAGGTACTGCTGCACTCGGGCCAGGCCAGTGCGACCGATCGGGCACGCTATCGGCGCTGGTGCCAGCTCAGCCCGGCGCATGCCGAGGCGGCACATGAGGCCGAAGCGCTGTGGCAGGATCTGGGGCATACACAGGCCGCCCAAGCGTTGGAAGCCGCGCCCAGGCGCAGCAGCAAGCGCCACTGGGCGGCAGGCACCGCTGCCGCGCTGGTGCTGCTGATGGCAGGTTACGGCAGCTGGCAACAGGTGCCGGTGTGGCTGGCGGACTATCACACGGGCATGGGCGAGCGGCAGCGTATCACCCTCGCAGACGGTTCGCGGGTACTGCTCAACAGCGCCAGCGCCCTCGATGTGGCCTTCAGCGCCAACGAACGCCGGGTGACGCTGCAAGCTGGCGAGGCATTGTTCGAAACCACCGATGACCCAAGGCCCTTCGTCGTCGAAACCGCCGGTGAGGCCGTGCGGGGCAGTGCGGCCACCTTCAGTGTGCGCCGTGACGGCCACGTGGTGCTGGCCAAAGGGGCAGCCCGGCTCGGCGATCGCAACCTGGCCATCGCCGTCGACGCCAGCGCGCAGACGGCCTGGCAGCGTGGCAAGCTGATCTTCAATGGCAAACCGCTTGGGCAGGTACTGGCCGAACTCGAGCGTTACCAGCATGGCCGCATTCTGCTTTCCGACCATACGCTCTCGGCACTCGAAGTCAGCGGTGTGTTCGATTTGAACGAGCCGCAGGGCCTGCTGCGCACTCTGGAGCAGCGTTATGGTCTGAAAGTCACCTATCTGCCCTGGCTGGCCGTCGTGCACTAAGCCTGTAAAAAATAATCGAAATTTTTTTCATTTGGCGCTGCAAGTTCGTGCAAGCCAGAACGTCGTAGTGGGACTGATCAGCAACCCATTCTCATTCACGACTTGTCTGGAAGCTCATTCGTGCCTCTCTTGCCCAAGCCCAACTACCGTCGCAGCGGTCGCCTTCACCATGCCCTGATGTCCTGCAGTGCCCTGGCCATGTTCGCCGGCTCCTTGCAGGCGTGGGCCGCCACAGACGTGGCAGCGCAGGTTCAGGCGCGCCAGGTTCGACTGGACCTGCCAGCACAAACGCTGGATCAAGCCCTGACCGCATTTGCCGACCAGGCGGGCCTGCACCTGCTGTACACCACCGGGGATGTGGCCGGCCTGAGCAGCCCGGCGCTGCAGGGCAGCTACAGTATCGAGCAGGCGCTGCAGCTGCTGCTGGCAGGCAGTGACATGGCCTGGCAGTTCAGCGATGCCGGCACGGTCACCCTGCGCAAGACCGTGCCCGCGCCGCAGGCGGTCAACCTCAAGCCCATCGAAGTCAGCGTCGCCTCGCGCACCAGCACCGCCATCAGCGAAATCCCCGGCACGGTGTGGGTGGTTGACCAGCAGCAGCTGCGTGAACAGATCGACAGCGGCGTCAGCCTCAAGGAGGCGATCGGCAAGCTGGTGCCGGGCCTCGACCTGGCGCCCGAAGGGCGCACCAACTATGGCCAGAACATGCGCGGGCGCAATGTGCTGGTGATGATCGACGGTGTCAGCCAGAACAGCTCGCGCGGCCTGTCGCGCCAGTTCGACAGCATTTCGCCGTTCAACGTCGAACGCGTCGAGGTGCTGTCTGGCGCCAGCGCCATCTACGGCGGTGGCGCCACGGGCGGCATCATCAATATCGTCACTAAAAAGGGCGAAGCGGGCCCGGCACGCTTCGAGACCCAGCTCGGTGCCAGCAGCGGTTTCAACAACAGTGATGACCTGGCCACTCGTTTCGCCCAGTCGATCAGTGGCGGCAACGACCGGGTCAACGCGCGCCTGGGGATCTCCGGGGAGCAGAACGAAGCCTTCTACGATGGCGCGGGCGAGCAGATCTTCATCGATAACACCCAGACCGACCTGCAGTACAACCGCACTGTGGATGTGCTGGGCACCCTCGGCCTGAAATTCACCGACGAGCAAAGCCTCGACCTGCTGGCCCAGTACTACGATTCCGGCAACCACGGCAGTACCGGCATCTACTTCCCCAACCTCAACTACAACGCCCCCTCGGACCTGGAGGACGCCGAACTGCGCAGCGGTTATTCCTCTGACCTTGAGCCACGCACCCGGCGCCTGTTGCTCAACGCCAATTACCATCACACCGACGTGCTGGGCCAGGACTTCTACTTGCAGGCCTCGTACCGCAAGGAAGACGACAATTTCTATCCGTTCCCGTACTACAACCGTGCCACTCCGAGCGGGTCGCGTGGCGTGTATTTCGCTGCCTCGCAACAGAACTTCGAAGTCACCAGCCTCAAGGGGCTGTTCGCCAAGCAATGGGACAGCCTCAAGCTGACCTACGGCGTCGACCTGGATCGCGAGCGTTTCAACGCCGACCAGACCACGTTCGATGCGCTGACGTCCTCCCAGAGCGGTGGGCTGGACCTGGATAAGCAAAGCAAGGCCGAGCGTTACCCCAGCTATCGGGTCGATGGCGTTTCGGTCTACGCCCAGCTCGACTGGCATGCCAGCGACAACCTGACCTTGTCCGGCGGCGCCCGGCGCCAGCAGATGGATGTGGATGTCAGCGACTTCAAGGGCGTGCCCGGTGGAAGTAACGACTATGAGGTCAACCTGTACAACGTCGGCGCCATCTACGACTTCAAGAACGGTCATCAGCTGTGGGCCAACTATGGTGAAGGTTTCGACCTGCCAGACCCGGCCAAGTACTACGGCAAGCCTGGCCTGAGCGTGGCGGACAACCCGCTGGCCGGTATCAAGAGCCGCCAGGTCGAACTGGGCTGGCGCTATGCCGACCTCGACTGGGACGCGCAGGCCGCGCTGTACTACATCTGGTCGGACAAGATCATCAACGTCGACTCGCAGACGCTGACCATCGACGTCGAGGATCAGAAAAGCCGCGATTTCGGCTTTGAGGGCGCATTGACCCGGCACTTCCTGGCGGGCTGGGAGGCGGGTGGAACCCTGCACCTGACCCGTTCCGAGGAAGAAGATGCCGACGGCGACTGGATCAAGCGCGACGCCCGCTATGCCTCATTGTCCAAGGCCACCGCGTTCGTCGGCTGGAAGGGCGATGGCCGCAGTGCGCGGCTGCAGGCCAACCACGCCTTCAGTCTGAAGGACGATGCCGATCATGAAATCGACGGCTACACCACCTTTGACTTGCTGGCCAGCCAGGACAGCGGTTTCGGCACGTTCAGCGCGGGGATCCAGAACCTGCTGGACAAGCAGTACAGCACCGTGTGGGGGCAGCGGGCGACGCTGTTCTACTCGCCGACCTACGGGCCGGCCTATCTGTATGACTACCAGGGCCGGGGCCGCACCTACACCCTGACCTGGAGCATGGCTTACTGATTGTCGTTGCCTGAGCCGGCCTCTTCGCGGGCACGCCCGCTCCCACAGGGATAGCGCCCAAGCTGACGGAGCGGGCGTGCCCGCGAAGAGGCCATGTCAGGAGAACGCGGCCAGCAGATCCTCCACAAATGCCGCCTGCGCCTCGCCAGGTGCCTGTGCCCGATGCCGAGCCAGGGTGAACGGCACCACGAAATCCAGCCCCGTATCCAGCGCCCGCAACATTCCCTGGTCTTCCCAGCTTGCCGCGCAGTGACAGGGCAGGTAGCCAATATGCTGCCCCGACAAAATGAACGTCAGCACGCTCTCGATCTGTTCCGCCACCGCCATGCTGCGTCGGCTCTGGAACGGCTCGCCGCCTTTGAGAAAGCGGTACGGGTGGCGCACCTGGTCCGCCTCCAGCAACTGCTCGTGCGTCACCTCGGCCTTGTCGAACAGCACATGCCCCTTGCTGCAGTACAAGCGCTGGCGCTCTTCGAACAAAGGCTGATAGTCGAACGCCGCCTGGTTGCCGGAAAAATAGCTGATGGCAACGTCGAGCCGTTGTTCCAGCAGCAGTCGCTCAAGCTCCGCCGGTGGTGCGCTGATCAGCTCCAGCTGCACGGCTTCTTCGCGCTGGCGAAAGCGTGAGATGGCCGTGGCCAGGCGCAGGCTCACGGCCGCATCCTGGTTCTCGGCCATGCCCACCCGCACCGTCCCCAGCAAGCGCCCGGCGACGCCGTTGGCCTGCTGACGGAATAACTCGACGTTCAGCAACAGCCCGCGTGCCGCTTCCAGCAGCAACTCGCCCTTGTCGGTCAGCCGAAAACCGCCTTTGCCGCGGCTGCACAGGCGGTAACCCAGGCGCGTTTCCAGCTGCGCCATGCGCTGGCTGATGGTGGGCTGGCTCAGCCCCAGTACGCCCTGGGCGGCACTGAAGCCGCCGGCCTCTACTACAGTGACGAACAGCCGCAGCAGGTGCAGGTCGGGGTCGTGCAGTTGTCCGAGCATCACATTGCTCCTGATGAATGTCAGCTTTGCAAACTTGCCATTCTTGCAATGTTACCCGGGTGGCATGCTGGCGGCATCCACCCACTTGCCGAGGTGCCCGTCATGCGTCGATCGCTGTGCCTGTTGTCCTTGATCCTGGCTCTGCCGCTGCAGGCCGAAGAAAAGGTCGTCAACCTCTACAGCTGGGCCGACTACGTCGCGCCGCAAACCCTTCAGCGCTTCGAAAAGGAAACCGGCTACAAGGTGCGTTACGACACCTTTGACACCACCGAAGTCCTGGAGACCAAGCTGCTCACTGGCGGCAGCGGCTACGACGTGGTGGTGCCGTCAGCCACCGTGCTGGCCCGGGCGCTGAAGGCCAATGCCCTGCAACCGCTCGATGCGCAAGGCATGCCCGGCTACGTCAACCTTGACAAGGACCTGCTGGCCAAGCTGGCCGAGACCGACCCAGGCAACCGCTACGCGGTCCCCTACACCTGGGGCACCTTGGGCCTGGGGGTGAACGTCGAGGCGGTGCGCCAGCGCCTGGGCGATGTACCGCTGGATAGCCTCGACCTGTTGTTCAAGCCGGAGTACGCCAGCCGCCTCAAGGCGTGTGGCATCGCCATGCCGGACTCGCCACAGGAAGTGATCGGTGTAGCCCTCAACTACCTCGGCAAGGACCCTTACAGCCAGGACAAGGCCGACCTCGCGGCGGCGCAGGACCTGCTCAACCAGCTGCAGCCGTCGATCAGCTACGTCGCCAATGGCCGACAGATCAGTGACCTGGCCAACGGCAGCGTGTGCCTGGCGCTGACCTACAACGGCGACGCGGCCATGGCCGCCGACCAGGCGCGCCGCGCCGGCAAGCCGTTCGAGCTGATCTACCGCATTCCCCGTGAAGGCACGCTGGTGTGGCAGGACAACCTGGTCATCCCCAAGGACGCCCCGCACCCGGAAGCTGCCCGGGCATTCATCGCGTTCATGTTGAAACCGGAGTCGGTGGCTGCGCTCACCAATACGCTGTTCTTTGCCAATGCCAACCAGGCCGCGACGGCTCTGGTCGATGACGCCGTGCGCAATGACCCGGATATCTACCCGCCTGCCGACGTGCGTGAGCGCTTGTATGCCGACCGCAGCATGGCGCTGTCCGACCTGCGTCAGCGCAACCGGCTGTGGACGGCCTTCCGTAGCCGCCAGTGACCGATAAACACAAAGGAGCCCAACCGTGGAACAAGCCCAGAACAACGACCAGGCCATGACCCGTGACAGCCTGTACGGTACTGCAGCGGAAAGTACCTACGCCGGTATCACCAGTTTCTCCCGTCGTCGCTACAGCCGCGACCTGCGTGGAGTGGATGTGGTGGTCAGCGGTGTGCCTTTCGACACCGCCACCAGCAACCGCCCCGGGGCGCGTTTCGGGCCGCGCGCAATCCGTGCCGCCTCGGTGCAGCAGGCCTGGGCGCGCCACTGGCCCTGGGCCTTCGACCCGTTCGACCATTTGGCAGTGATCGACTACGGCGACTGCGCTTTCGACAGTGGCGCCCCGCAGTCGGTCCCGGCGAGTATCCAGGCCCACGCCGAGCACATACTTGAAGCCGGTTGCGCCATGCTCACCCTGGGCGGTGACCATTTCATCAGTTACCCGCTGCTCAAGGCCCATGCCCGCCGCCACGGCCCGCTGGCGCTGATCCATTTCGATGCGCACAGCGACACCTGGCCGGACGAAGAGGGCCGCATCGACCATGGCACCATGTTCTGGCATGCCGCCCGCGAGGGCCTGGTCGATCCATCCTGCTCGGTGCAGGTCGGCCTGCGCACCACCAATGACGACAGCCAGGGCTTCGCCATCCTCGATGCCCGGCAGGTTCATCGCCAGGGCACCGAGGCGATCATCGCGGCGATCCGCCAGCGGGTCGGCGACCGGCCGGTGTACCTGACCTTCGACATCGATTGCCTCGACCCGGCCTATGCGCCAGGCACCGGCACCCCGGTATGCGGGGGGTTGAGCACGCTGCAGGCGCTGGAGATCCTCGGCGGCCTGCGCGGTATCAACCTGGTAGGGATGGATCTGGTGGAAGTGGCGCCAGCCTATGACCACGCCGATATCACTGCGCTGGCCGGGGCTACCCTGGCCATGGAGATGCTGTGCCTGTACGCGGCACGGCACAAGGTCGGCGCCGCCCGGTGATCGGCGGGCCTGATGCACCGTGCCATCAGGCCCATACTGAAACATCAGGAATCGCATTCACACTTTTGCGGCGAACCCTTCGCGCCTTAGGCTATCCAAACCCACATGGCGCGCTTTTCGTACAGGAGGTGAAGCATGAAACTCAGGGTGCCAGCCTTGTTCTTCGGCTTGACGCTAAGCCTGTCGGTACCGGCTGCACCTGCGCAGGCATTGCAGCTCGCCGCCAGCAACAACAACCCCTACAACAGCCCGATCCAGCGTGCCAACCCCAACAGTCGCCAGGGCAGCATGCCGGCCACACCGCCCGTTCGCGGCCCGTCCACCCAGCCCATCTACCGTACGCCAAGCCTGGACAACCGCGGTATCGGCAATGGCGACAACCTGCGCCGCCAACAGCAGGCCCCCAATCTGGAGCCGACGCGGCCAGCGCGTGATGGCCAGCGTGTGCCCTGATCCATCGCCTGATCCTCAGAAAGGAATCCTGCATGACCCGAATCAACTGGCTGACCACCCTGACCGCTGCGGCGCTGTTGCCACTGCTGGCCCACGCCGCCCCTGAGCAGCAATTTCCCAGCGAAGAGGGCCAACTTACCGTCAGCACGGTGGCCGATGGCCTGCGTAACCCCTGGGCGCTGGCTTTCCTGCCGGGTGGCAAGGACATGCTGGTCACCGAGCGCCCCGGCAACCTGCGGGTGGTAAGCGCCGAGGGCAAGGTCGGCCCACCCATCAGCGGCGTGCCCAAGGTCTGGGCCGAAGGCCAGGGTGGCCTGCTTGATGTGGTGCTGTCGCCTGAGTTTGCCAAGGACCGCACGGTGTACCTGTCGTATGCCGAGGAGGGCAGTGATGGCAAGGCCGGCACGGCAGTGGGCCGTGGCCAGCTGTCCGAGGACCGCGCGCGGCTGGAAGACTTCACTGTGATCTTCCGCCAGCAGCCCAAACTTTCCGAAGGCAATCACTTTGGCGCGCGGCTGGTATTCGACCGCGACGGTTTCCTGTTCATTGCCCTGGGCGAGAACAACCAGCGCCCGACAGCGCAGGACCTGGACAAGCTGCAGGGCAAGGTGGTGCGGATCCTGCCGGACGGCGAAGTGCCAAAGGACAACCCCTTCGTCGGCAAGCGGGACGTGCGCCCGGAAATCTGGTCGTTTGGCCATCGTAACCAGCAGGGCGCAGCGCTCAACCCGTGGACCGGCAAACTCTGGACCCATGAACACGGCCCGCGTGGCGGCGACGAGATCAACATCCCGGAGCCGGGCAAGAACTATGGCTGGCCGATCGCTACGCACGGTATCAACTATTCGCTCATGCCGATCCCTGAAGCCAAGGGCAAGCATGTCGACGGCATGGTCGACCCGCACCATGTCTGGGAGAAGTCGCCTGGCATCAGCGGCATGGCGTTCTATGACAACCCGACCTTCAAGGCCTGGGATCACAACCTGTTCGTTGGCGCGCTGGCGGCTCAGGAATTGATCCGCCTGCAGCTCGACGGTGACAAGATCGTTCATGAAGAGCGCTTGCTCGGCGACTTGAAGGCGCGCATCCGTGATGTGCGGGTAGGGCCGGACGGCTACCTGTATGTGCTCACCGATGCCAAGGATGGGGCACTGCTGAAGGTCGGCCTGAGCGAAGGCTGAAACCGCTTTTTCCTGAACAGGCCTTTTCGCGGGCTTGCCCGCGTAAGGGTCTGTGCAGACAATGGAGCGCTAACTGTCCAAGCCACCGACTATGCCTCTCGATCCGCAGTCCCTCTATCTTCAGGCGCTCGCCGAGCAAGGCTTCGCCCATGACCCTGCTCAAGCCCAGGCGGTCACGGCCCTGCAAAGCTGTTTCGAAGCCCTGGCAAGTGGCCATGCTGCCAAGGGCCTGTACCTCTGGGGCCCGGTCGGCCGCGGCAAGACCTGGCTCATGGACCTTTTCCACCGCTGCCTCAGCGTCCCGTCCCGGCGCCAGCACTTCCACCACTTCATGGCCTGGGTCCACCAGCGCCTGTTCCAGCTCAACGGCACTGCCGACCCTTTGAAGGCATTGGCGCGGGAGCTGGCCGGGCAGATCCGTGTGTTGTGCTTCGACGAACTGTTCGTCAGCGACATCGGCGATGCGATCATTCTCGGCCGGCTGTTCCAGGTGCTGTTCGACCACGGCGTGGTGGTGGTCGCTACCTCCAACCAGCCACCGCAACAGCTGTACCGCGACGGTTTCAATCGCGAGCGCTTCCTGCCGGCCATCAGCGCCATCGAGCGGCACATGCAGGTGCTGTCGGTGGCCGGCGAGCAGGACCATCGCTTGCATCCCGGCGCACAGTGCCAGCGTTACTGGGTGGCCGAAGCGGGGAACAAAGGCGGCGCGCTTGAAGCCGTTTTCCTCCAGCTCAGCGCGGGTGAGCCCGCTAGCACTGCGCCTTTGCTGATTGGCTCGCGGCAGGTCGAGGTGATCCGGCGCAGCAACCAGGCGGTCTGGTGCCACTTTACCGAACTTTGTGAACGGCCCTTGGCTGCCATGGAGTTCATGGCCTTGTGCGACCAATTTCCGGCGATCCTGGTCGAGGGTATTCCGGCCTTGGGCGGTGAACAGCGGGCCGGGCGCATTGCCCGCGGCACCGAAGATGGCGCCGCGCGTGTCGTGGCAGGCGACCGGGAATTGCCGATGCTGTCACCCAGGGATGACGCCGTGCGCCGTTTCATTGCTTTGGTCGACGAATGCTACGATCGGCGTGTGGCCCTGTACCTGGAGGCGCAGGTGCCGCTCGATGCGCTCTACACTCAAGGGTATCTGGCGTTCCCGTACCAACGCACCCTGAGCCGGTTACGGGAGATGCAACTGCAACGCTTCGTCTGAAGGAGCCGAATCATGCAGCCGCTGTCGCATCATCTGCTGACCCAGGCCTACAACAATGGCTGGGCCAACCACCGCCTGTACAAAGCCTGCCTGCAACTGACCTTTGATGAGTTCGTCGCCCCCCGTTGCAGCTTCTTCCCGTCGATCAAGGCCACCCTCAACCACCTGCTGACGGTGGACTGGTTCTATCTGGACATGCTCGAGTGCGAACAGCGCGGTGAAACGCCGAACCCTGACGGCGAGCGCTTTTTCGAGCCGGAGCAACCGTTTGCCACCTGTACCGACCTGCATGCCGAGCAGGCCCAGGCCGACCACCGGCTGATCGCCTATTGCAGGCAGTTGCAGGACGATCAGCTGGCGCGCTACGTGAGCATCGTGCGGCCTGGGCGGATCCAGCGCGAACAGCGCTTGCGCCTGCTGGCGCATGTGTTCGAGCACCAGATCCATCACCGTGGGCAGGTGCATGCGATGCTCAGTGACACAGCGGTGCGGCCGCCGCAGCTGGATGAGTTTTTCTGTGAAGAGGAGCCCGACCTGCGCGCCCTGGACTTCGCCGAACTCGGCTGGAGCGAAGCGCAGGTCTGGAAGGGCTAGCGCCCGAGCCACTCCACCAGTGTCCGGTTGAAGCGCCGCGGCTCCTCGATCTGCGGCGCATGCCCCATGCCCTCGAAGGTCACCAGCTCGCCGTGTGGAATCAGCTTGGCCACTTGCGGCCCCAGTTCCTTGTACTTGCCCAGCCTGGCCTTTACGTCAGGCGGGGCGATGTCGCTGCCGATCGCCGTGGTGTCCTGGTCACCGATCAGTAGCAGGGTCGGCATCTTCAGGTCCTTGAATTCGTGATACACCGGTTGGGTGAAGATCATGTCGTAGATCAGCGCCGAGTTCCACGCCACCGCCTCATGCCCCGGCCCCTTGTTCAGGCCCACCAGCATCTGCACCCAACGCTCGTAATCAGGCTTCCAGCGCCCCGCGTAGTAGGTCTTGCGTTCATATTCGCGCACGCCTTCGGCATCGAGCTTGAGCTCGCGGGCATACCACTGATCCACCGTGCGGTAGGGCACGCCGAGGGCTTTCCAGTCCTCGAGGCCGATCGGGTTGACCATCGCCAGGCGCTCGACCTGCTGCGGATACGTCAGCGCATAGCGAGTGGCGAGCATGCCGCCGGTGGAGTGGCCGAGCACGATGGCCTGCTTGATGCCCAGTTGTTCGAGCAGGGCATGGGTGTTCACTGCCAGCTGCTGGAAACTGTACTGGTACTGCGCCGGCTTGCTTGAAGTGCAGAAGCCGATCTGGTCTGGCGCGATGACCCGGTAGCCAGCCTGGCTCAAGGCGTCGACGGTGGTCTCCCAGGTGGCCGCGCAGAAGTTCTTGCCATGCATCAGCACCACACTGCGGCCATTGGCCTGGCCCTTGGCTGGCACATCCATGTAGCCCATCTGCAGGGACTGCCCCTGGGATTGGAAGTCGAAATGCTGGAGGGGGTGAGGGTAGGTGAAGCCTTCGAGCTGTTTGCCGTAGGTGGGCGATTCGGCAGCGATGGCCGGGGCGCCGACGAGGCAGGCCAGGGCCAGGGCGGTTGCGCGCAGCATGGGGGCACTCCATGTAGGACCATGTAGGAATTGGCGACTGTAGCAGCCAGTGGACCACCTTAAACGTTAAAGGTGTTACCAGGCATGAAACCAACCCAGGGTAATCATCGTCACGACGATATAGCGCCCGCCCTTGGCCAGGGTCACCAGCAGCAGAAAACGCCAGAACGGTTCACGCATGATGCCGGCAATCAGCGTCAGCGGATCGCCGATCACCGGCATCCAGCTCAGCAGCAACGACCACTGCCCCCAACGCTGGTAGCGCTGTTGCGCGCGTTGCAGCTGGCTGGCGCTGAACGGGAACCAGCGCCGCTCGCGCAGGTGCTCGATGGCCCGGCCGAGCAGCCAGTTGACCAGCGAACCGAGCACGTTGCCCAAGGTGGCTACCAGCAGCAAGGTCATCCAGGCATCGGGCTCGCGCAGCAACAAGCCGACCAGCACCGCCTCCGATTGCAGCGGCAGCAGGGTGGCGGCACCGAAGGCGCTGAGAAACAGCGCCCAAAGGCTTAGCATCAGTAGCGGGCGACCACGGTGTCCTGGCCATCCTGGGTCACGCCGATGACCTGGTAGGCGTCCTTGTGGTCACCCATTTCCATGCCGGGCGAACCCATGGGCATGCCCGGCACGGCCAGGCCCTTGAGGTCGTTGCGCTTGGCCAGCAGGCGCACCTGCGCGGCGGGCACATGGCCTTCGACGAACTTGCCATCGATCACCCCGGTGTGGCACGACGCCAGGCGCGGCGCCACGCCCAGGCGCTGCTTGACAGCGCTCATGTTCGGCTCGACGTGGTCGTTGACGGTGAAGCCATTGTCGCGAAGGTGGCTGATCCAGGCCTTGCAGCAGCCGCAGTTGGGGTCGCGATAGACATCGATGGTTTCGGCGGCCTGCGCCAGGCCGGTGATGGCCAGCAGGCCGAAGGTGAACAGGTGTTTACGCAGCATGGTCGAACAACTCCTTAGAAACGCAGGCGAATGCCTGCCACCAGACGGGTCTGGCCAAGGTCTTCGCCGTCCTCGCGGGCCTGGCTGGCGCGGTTGCCGTGCAGGCGCTCGAAGCTTACCCCGACATAGGGCGCGAAGCCTCGGCTGATTTCGTACCGCAGGCGCAGGCCGACTTCGCTGTCGGCAAGCCCCGCGCCCTGTTCGCGGCCGGCATCGTTGCGGCCGTAGAAGTTGGCTTCCAGGTTCGGCTCGAGGATCCAGCGGTTGGTCAGCAGGATAGCGTAAGCGGCCTCCAGGCGCAGTGCGCTCTGTTGTCGCTCGCCGGCATAGGCGGTGGCTTCCAGCTCCAGGCCATACAGCGGGGTGCCCTGGATGCCGAAGGCGGCCCAGGTCTGGCCGTTGGCCGGCTTGAAGTCCTCGCGCAGGCCGCCGACCAGCTCCCACCAGGGGCTGATCGCGTGGCCCCACAGCGCCTGCCACTCTGCCTTGTGGGTCTTGCCTTGTTGCCGTTCACCCTCGGTGCGTAGCCACAGGCGGTCGATGTCGCCCCCGACCCAGGCCGTGGCGTTCCACTTGAGGGCGTTGCTGCTTTCGAAGTTCTGGTATTCCAGCTGATCGACGATCACCGCCCAATTGACGGCGCGGTCATGCACCTGATGGCCGGGCAGGGGCGGGAAGGCGGCCTGGCGGTCGGCGTCGGTCAGCACGGGGAGCGGTGTGCGGGGTTGGCTTGGGGCTGTGCCGTGGTTCATTTGGCTATGGTCCATCGGCATGGCGCCATGGTCCATGTGCCCCATGCTGGTGGCCGTGGCCCGTTCGCTGGCCAGCAACGCGGCCAGGGCGACGCCCGTGATCAGGCGCCGGTTGCTGATCTCATTCATCGACCCGTACCTCGCGGAACATGCCGGTCTCCATGTGGTAGAGCAGGTGGCAGTGGTAGGCCCAGCGACCCAGGGCGTCGGCGGTGACCCGGTAGCTGCGGCGACTGCCAGGCGGCATGTCGACGGTGTGCTTGCGCACCAGGAAGCGCCCGTGTTCGTCCTCCAGATCGCTCCACATGCCGTGCAGGTGGATGGGGTGGGTCATCATCGTGTCGTTGACCAGGGTGATGCGCACCCGCTCGCCGTAGGCCAGGCGCAACGGTGCGGCATCGCTGAACTTGACGCCGTCGAACGACCAGGCGAAGCGCTCCATGTGCCCGGTCAGGTGCAGCTCGATATCCCGTGAAGGTTCGCGGCCATCCGGGTCCGGGTAGGGGCTGCGCAGGTCGGCATAGGTCAGCACCCGGCGGCCGTTGCCCCGCAGACCGATGCCGGGGTCGGCCAGGTTGGCGCGAGGGGCCATGGTCTGCATATCCACCAGCGGGTTACCGGACTCGCTGGCGGGGTGGCCTTGCATGCTGCTCATGCTGGCGTGGTCCATGCCGGCCATGTTGCCGTGATCCATCGCAGCCATGTTGCCGTGGCCCATGTCGGCCATGCTCAGCACGGGGCGCGGGTCAGGCTCAGGCACCGCTGCCTGCAGACCGTTGGCACGGGCCAGGGTGCCGCGGGCGTAGCCGCTGCGGTCCATGCTTTGGGCGAACAGGGTGTAGGCAGGCAGGTCGCCGACGGTCACCAGCACGTCGTAGGTTTCGGCCACCGCGATACGCAGCTCGTCCACGGTCACCGGTGTCACCGGCAGGCCGTCGGCGGCGATCACGGTCAGCGTAAGGCCCGGAATGCGAAAGTCGAAGTAGGTCATGGCCGAGGCATTGATCAGGCGCAGGCGCACGGTTTCGCCGGGCTGGAACAGGCAGGTGAAGTTGCCGCCCGGGGGTTGGCCGTTGAGCAGGTAGGTGTAGCTGGCGGCGCTGATGTCGGCCAGATCGGTCGGGCTCATGCGCATGCGCGCCCAGGCCAGGCGTTCGTCGACGGTAGCGCCCCAACCGTTGTCGGCAACGTCGGTGACAAAGTCGCCGAGTGTGCGCTTGTGGTAGTTGAAGGCGTCGGACTGTTTCTTCAGGGTCGCCAGCAACGCTTCGGGTGCCTGGTCGGACCAGTCGCTGAACAGCAGCACATGGTCGCGCTGGTAGGCATGCGGCTCGGGCGCGCGTGGCTCGATGACGATCGCGCCATACACCCCGGCCTGCTCCTGCAGGCCGGAATGGCTGTGGTACCAGTAGGTACCGCTCTGGCGCAGGGTGAACTGGTACAGGTACTCGCCACCCGGGGCGATGCCGGCGAAGCTCAAGCCCGGTACGCCGTCCATGTTGGCCGGCAGGAGGATGCCGTGCCAGTGGATCGAGGTGTCCTGTTCGAGGCGGTTGCGTACGCGCAGGGTCACCGTGTCGCCTTCGCGCCAGCGCAGCAGCGGGCCGGGCAGGCTGCCATTGATGGTCAGCGCGGTGCGTGGCCGGCCGGTGATGTTGACCGGCGTCTGGCCAATCAACAACTCGAAGTGCTGGCCGGCCAGCTCGCGGCCATCGCTGGCCTGGGCCAGCGGCCGCCACAGGCCCAGGCCGGCCAGTGTGGCGGCGGCGCCCAGGCCTTTGACGAAGGTGCGGCGTGTGGGGTTGCGCAACATGGCGTGGCCTCATGCGTGGGGAGCCACGATCCTCGCCGGTTGCGCCTGTCAGCTGGCTGAGGCGCAGATTACAGCCTTGTCAGGCAGCTTGTTCGGCATCGCCCAGGTCGCGCATCAGCAGGCCGTACTCCAGCGCAACCTGCTCGGGAATCGGCAGGTACACCACATGGCCGTCGCCGGGCGCGACATCGATCGCGTGCTGTTGGCGGTCGAACAGGCGGTGCAGGTCGAAGTGGTAGTTGCCACGCGGGGTCATCAACTCCAGGTGGTCACCCAGGGCGAAGCGGTTCTTGACCTTGACCTCGGCCAGGCCATCGACGCGCAATCCCGTCAGCTCGCCGACGAACTGCTGGCGCTCCGACAGCGAGTTGCCACGCAGGTAGTTCTGGTATTCGTCGTGCACATGGCGGCGCAGGAAGCCTTCGGTATAGCCGCGCTGGGCCAGCGATTCGAGGTTGTCCATCAAGCCCATGTCGAACGGCCTTCCGGCTGCGGCGTCGTCGATGGCCTTGCGGTAGGACTGCACGGCCCGGGCGCAGTAGAAGTGACTCTTGGTCCGCCCTTCGATCTTCAGCGAGTGCACACCCATGGCCGCCAGGCGCTCGACGTGCTGGATGGCGCGCAGGTCCTTGGCATTCATGATGTAGGTGCCATGCTCGTCCTCGAAGGCGGGCATCTCGCTGCCTGGGCGATTGCTCTCCTGCAACAGGAACACCTGCTGGGTGGGCGCGCCCAGGCCCAGGGTCGGCTCGACCTCACGGACGATGTCGCCGGTGGCGTTTTCCGTTGCTGGGGTGGCCTGGTATTTCCAGCGGCAGGCATTGGTGCAAGTGCCCTGGTTGGCATCGCGCCTGTTCAGGTAACCCGACAGCAGGCAACGGCCGGAGTAAGCCATGCACAACGCGCCGTGAACGAACACTTCCAGCTCCATGGCCGGTACCTGCTGGCGGATTTCCTCGATCTCGTCCAGCGACAGTTCACGCGACAGGATCACCCGGCTCAGGCCCATCTGTTGCCAGAACTGCACGCTGGCCCAGTTGACCGTATTGGCCTGCACCGACAGATGCACCGGCATCTGCGGAAATTGCTGGCGCACCAGCATGATCAGCCCGGGGTCGGACATGATCAGCGCATCGGGCGCCATCTCGATCACCGGTGCCAGGTCCTTGAGGAAGGTCTTCAACTTGGCATTGTGCGGCGCGATGTTGACCACCACGTAGAAGCGCTTGCCCAGGGCATGTGCCTCGTTGATGCCCAGCGCCAGGTTGGCGTGGTCGAATTCGTTGTTGCGCACCCTCAGGCTGTAACGCGGCTGGCCGGCGTAGACCGCGTCGGCACCGTAGGCGAAGGCATAGCGCAGGGTCTTGAGGCTGCCGGCGGGGGCAAGCAGTTCGGGCTTGGCAGGTAGGGTCATGGTCGCACCGGGGCAAAGGCGCGGATGCTAGCGGCTGGCCGGGGCCGTGGTATTGATTTGAATCAACGGCAGGATGGCACTTTTGCCCAGGTGGCGTGCACTAATGACCATGACCCCTGAGGAGTTGCCATGAACCAAGACGCCCTGCAGAACAAAGCCATGGCCGTACTCCTGACCCTGGTGACCATCGCCTTCGTGTGGATCCTGCTGCCGTATTACGGCGCCATCTTCTGGGCAGTGATTCTCGGCATCCTGTTCGCGCCGTTGCAGCGTCACCTGCTGATCCGCTTCGGCCGCCGCCGCAACCTGGCGGCGGCCTGTACCGTGCTGGTGTGCCTGCTGGTGGCCGTGCTGCCAGTGATCATCACCAGCGCCTTGCTGGTGCAGGAAGGCGCCACGCTGTACCAGCGAATCGAGAGTGGCCAGCTGGACATCGCCGGCTACGTCGAGCGCGGTAAGGACATGCTCCCGGCCTTTGCCCAACACGGTCTTGACCGCATGGGCATGGGCAACCTGGACGGGCTGCGCGACAAGATCACCAAATGGGCCACCCAGGGCAGCCAGGTGCTGGCCAGCCAGGCATTCAACTTTGGCCAGGGCACCTTCGAGTTTGTGGTGAGCTTCGGCATCATGATGTACCTGTTGTTCTTCTTCCTGCGCGAGGGGGCCGATGTGGCGCGCCGGGTGCGCCTGGCCGTGCCGTTGCCGGAACACCAGAAGCGCCGCCTGCAGTTGAAGTTCAACCGGGTGGTAAGGGCCACGGTCAAGGGCAATGTGCTGGTAGCCATCACCCAGGGTGCGCTGGGTGGTTTGATCTTCTGGGTGCTGGATATCCCCAGTGCGTTGGTCTGGGCGGTACTGATGGCGTTCCTGTCGCTATTGCCGGCGGTCGGCGCGGGGATTGTCTGGGCGCCGGTGGCAGCCTACTTCCTGTTGACCGGGGCGATTCTGCCAGGGGTGATCCTGACCGCGTTCGGCGTGCTGGTGATCGGCCTGGTGGACAACCTGCTGCGGCCGATCCTGGTGGGCAAGGACACGCGGATGCCCGATTACCTGATCCTGGTGTCCACCCTGGGCGGGCTGGCGGTATTCGGGCTCAACGGCTTCGTGATCGGGCCGTTGATTGCGGCGTTGTTCGTTTCCAGCTGGGCGATCTTCGCGGCGGCCAAGCCGCAGGTGCAGTTACCGTCCTGAGACGGTATCAGCGGAAGCTGTACGAAACCCCGGCATACACGCCGAAGCCTTCGCCCGGTGTCGAGCGGGCAACGTCCTTGTCGGCATCGTTGTACCCTGGCGTAACGGTCGCCGCGTAGCGCTGGTTGGTCAGGTTGCGCAGGTCGAGCCAGGTCTGCCAGTCCTGCTTCGGCGAATCCCAGCCCAGCCGCGCGCCGAGCACGGCGTAGGCGTCGGCGTGGTAGCTGTTGGCGTAGTCGACCTGCACCTTCGACGCCATCTGCGTGTTGACCCCGGCGTAGAACCCGCTCGGCCAGTCGTAGCGCAGTTCGGCCTGGTAGTAGTGCATGGGGATGCCGGGCAGGCGGTTGTCGCCGAATTTGTCGTCGTCACGGTAGTGGAAGTCGCTGAAGGTGTAAGCCTGGCGCAGGCTCAGCTTGCCAGTGCCGGGTTGCTCCCAGAGGAGGCTGTCCAGGCCGGCTTCGACGCCTTGGTGGACGGTGGGGCTGGCGTTGTATTCGCCTGTGATGCCTGGGGCCAGCTCCACTGCCAGCAGTTCGTGACGCACCTGGGCGTAGTACCAGGCCAGGTCCCAGCGGCCAAGCAGTGATTCACCGCGGGCACCGAGTTCCAGCGTGGTGGCTGTCTGGTTCTGCATCTCGATGGGCTGTATCTGCTTGCCGTTGATGGTCGGTGCGCTCCAGATCAGCGACCATGGGTGAGGCGGTTCGACCGAGCGGCTGAGATTGCCGTAAACCTGCAGGTCCGGGCGAATGTCGTAACGCAGGCCCACACGCGGGGCGTAATCCCAGGCGTGCTGGCTGACTTTGCCGCCATCGGCGGGGTAAGTCACATCGCTTTCACGGCGGGTATAGATCATCGCAAGGCCCGTGGTCAGCCACAGGTTGGGGACCAGTTCCAGATCATTGCCAAGGTGCAGCACGGTGTCCGAACCCTGGTAGGTGAAGTCACGCTTGCGCGCGCCGACCACGTCGTTGATCCGCGAGAACTGCGAGGCGCCACTGTTGGGCAGGTGCTTGGTGGTGCGCCAGCCAAGGGTGGTCTTGCTTTCATGGCCGAGCAGGGTGTCACGCCGGGAGTAGTTCAGCGTGCCGCTGACATCGGTGTAGGCCACCTTCAGGCGCATGTCACCCTCGCGCAGGTCCATCGGGTAGTCGTGATAGACCAGTCCGGCCTCCAGGCGCGAATCATCGTCGAGGAAGAACGTGGTTTTGTTACCCACCCAGGTGCTGCCGGGTTGCGGGCGACTGTCGTTGCGTGACAGGTAGCGCGGGTTGGCGGCGCGAGGGTCATGCTTGATCTGGTCCTTGGTCAGGCGCCCGGCCAGTTCGTTTTCGGTTTCCCGATAACGCAGGTAGAAGCGCGTTTCCAGGTTCGGGTTGAAACGGTAGCCGACGTTGGCGGCAATGCCTTTCGAGCTGCCGCTACTGTGGTCCTGATAGCCGTCGTACTCCGAGTCGGTCAGGGCCACGTAATAATCGAGGTTGCCCAGTACTTGCCCGGAACTGATCTGACGGTGCCGGTAGCCGCGGCTGCCGGCTTCGTAGCGCACCTGCAGTGGCGCGGCGTCGTAGCCGGTATGGGTCACGTAGTTGATGGCCCCGCCCAGGGCCAGCGAGCCTTGATCGAAACCGTTGGCCCCGCGCAGTACTTCGGCACGGCTCAGCCACAGGGGTTCGAACAGCTCGTAGGGCGTTCCGCCCGGGCCTGTCAGCGGCAAGCCGTCGAACAGGGTGTAGACCCCGGAGCCATGGGCACCAGGCGCACGGTTGATGCCCGAGCCGCGGATCGACAACTTGATGCCGTCATTACCCGCGGACTGGGCGAACACGCCAGGTTGATAGGCCAGCACGTCCTGATTGCTGGCCACCCGTCCTTGCCCCACCTTGTCCATGTCGACCAGGTTGCTGGCGCCCGGGATCTCACGCAGACGCTCGGCGGCAGTCTCCAGTTCGGTCTGTTGCTGATCTTCGATCAGTACCTGGTCGAGTTCGATACTGCCAGCGGCCTGGGCGGCGCTGGTGACCAGCAGGGCCAGCAGCGAAAGGGGGAGGGTGGGGCGCATTTCAGAGGTTCCAGATCGATAAGCGGGATTCTGACGCTGCAAGTGTCAGACGAAGCACAGCTTTCGTTGTGGAACCGGAAAAAGAAAAACCCCGCCGAGGCGGGGTTTTGCGTATTGCCGAGTGATCAGCCCAGTAGTTGCAGGCCGGCGTGCTGGACCATGTCCAGCAGAGGCTGCGGGTATACACCGAGGACGAAGGCGAGGATGGCGATGGCCAGCAGCATCACGCCACCGGTGCGCTGTTCCCACTTCAGCGGGGCGTCGTGGCGACGCAGGTTCGGCTCGACCAGGTACAGGGTGACCATGACGCGCAGATAGTAGTAGACACCGATGGCGCTACCGATCACCAGCGCACCGACCAGCCACCACAGCTGCGATTCGACGCCGGTGGCGATGATGTAGAACTTGCCGATGAAGCCAGCGGTCAGCGGGATGCCCGCCAGCGACAGCATCATCACGGTCAGCACTGCGGTCAGGTACGGGCGGCGCCAGAACAGGCCGCGGTACTCGTACAGGGCGTCGGCGTCACGGCCGGCGTAAGGCGACGACATCAAGGTGATGACACCGAACGCACCGAGGCTGGTGATCACGTAGGTGACCAGGTACACGCCCATGGCTTCCAGGGCCAGGCCTTTGCTGGCGACCAGGGCGATGACCAGGTAGCCGAAGTGGGCGATGGACGAGTAACCGAGCAGGCGCTTGAGGTTGCTCTGGGTCAGTGCCAGCAGGTTACCGATCAGGATCGATGCTACCGCGATCACTGCCAGGACGGTGCTCAGCACGCCGCTGCTGGCAGCGGGGGAGAGCATGAACAGGCGCACGACCACGGCGAATACCGCAACCTTGCTGGCGGTGGCCAGGAACGCGGCGACCGGCGCCGGTGCGCCTTCGTACACGTCCGGGGTCCACAGGTGGAACGGTACCAGCGACAGCTTGAAGGCCAGGCCGACCAGCATCATGCCCAGGCCCAGCTGGGCCAGCAGGCTAGGCATGCTGGTCGCGGCCAGGGCCTTGCCCAGCTGGTCGAAGGTCAGGCTGCCAGCGTCGGCGTACAGCAGGGCCATGCCGAACAGCAGGAAGGCGGAGCCTGCGGCCGACAGCACCATGTACTTGATGCCGGCTTCCAGCGAGCGCTTGTTGAAGAAGGCGTATGCCACCAGGCCATAGACCGGTACCGACAGCAGCTCCAGGCCGATGAACAGGCCGGCCAGGTGGTTGGCGCTGACCAGCACCAGGCCACCGAGGGCAGACATCAGCAGCAGCAGGTACAGCTCTTCACGGTTGCCCGGGAAACCCTTGGACCCTTCGCCGAGGTAGGCGTGGGCGAGGGTGACGCAAGCCAGCGTGGCCACCAGGATGATCGCCATGTACAGGCAGGCGAACTTGTCGATGGTGACCAGGGAGGTCACCGCCAAGGGCGCGACTTTCAGTGCTGGCAGGATCGACAGCAGGGCGAGGTTCAGGCCCACGGTGGATAGCAGGAAGGTCTGCGAGTGGTTGCGCTTCCAGGCGATCGCCAGCATCACCACCACGGTGGTGACGGTGGTGATCAGCATCGGCGCCAATGCGATGAAGTGTTGAGTGGTGAATTCCATAGCGCTCTTACCGGGCCGAAGCGAGTTGAGTGAAAGCGGAACCGAGCCACTGCTGCACGCCGGTCATGGTGGCGGCAGAGGTGTCGAGGAACGGCTGCGGATACACGCCCAGCAGGATCAGCAGTACCGCCAGGCCCAGCACCATGACCAGCTCGCGACCGTCCATGCCGGCCAGCACGGTGTCGGCCTTGGCCGGGCCGAAGTAGGCGCGGTGGATCATGATCAGCGAGTACACCGAACCGAATACCAGGCCGGTGGTGGCGATCACGGTGATCCACGGTACATGCACGAAGCTGCCGATCAGGATCAGGAACTCGCCGACGAAGTTGCCGGTGCCTGGCAGGCCCAGCGACGCGGCGGCGAAGAACAGGCTGATGGCTGGCAGGTAGGCAATGTGGTGCCACAGGCCGCCCATCTGACGCATGTCACGGGTGTGCAGGCGCTCGTACAGCTGGCCCGACAGGATGAACAGCGCGGCAGCCGACAGGCCGTGGGCCAGCATCTGGATCACCGCGCCTTGCAGGGCCTGCTGGCTGCCGGAGTAGATACCGATCAGCACGAAGCCCATGTGCGAAACGCTGGAGAAGGCGATCAGGCGCTTGATGTCGGTCTGCGCGAAGGCCAGGAAGGCGCCGTAGAAGATACCGATCAGGCCCAGGGTCATGGCGATGGGGGCAAACTCGGCCGAGGCGTTCGGGAACAGCGGCAGGGCGAAGCGCAGCAGGCCATAGGCCGCGGTCTTCAGCAGGATACCGGCCAGGTCCACGGAACCTGCGGTCGGCGCCTGGGCGTGAGCGTCAGGCAGCCAGGAGTGGAACGGCACCACCGGTAGCTTCACCGCGAAGGCGATGAAGAAGCCCAGCATCAGCAGGTACTCGGTACCGGCCGGTAGCTCGGCCTTGAGCAGGTCGCTGTAATTGAAGGTGATCACACCAGTGTTGCTGTAGTTGACCAGCACCAGGCCCAGGATCGCCACCAACATGATCAGGCCGCTGGCCTGGGTGAAGATGAAGAACTTGGTCGCCGCGTAGATCCGGGTCTTCTTGCCATCTGCCGAGCTGTGACCCCAGAGCGCGATGAGGAAGTACATCGGCACCAGCATCATTTCCCAGAAGAAGAAGAACAGGAATAGGTCCAGGGCCAGGAACACACCGACCACGCCGCCGAGGATCCACATCAGGTTGAGGTGGAAGAAGCCGACGTGGCGCTGGATCTCTTTCCAGGAGCACAGTACCGACAGCACACCGAGCAGGCCGGTGAGCAGGATCATCAGCAGCGACAGGCCATCGAGGGCCAGGTGGATGCTGATGCCGAAGCGCTGGATCCACTGGACTTTGTATTCCAGGGCCCAGGCAGGCTCGCCACCCGGAGCGGGCGCCAGGGTGTAGTCGCCGTTGGCCCACAGGTACAGGCCGATGCCGAGCAGCAGGGACATGGTCAGCAGCGCGATCCAGCGCGGCAGGGTGGCGCCGAAGCGCTCACCCAGCCAGCACAGGAGGCCGCCGATGAAGGGGATCAGGATCAGCCAAGGCAAAATCATGACGGGTTGGTTTCCTTTCGCAGAGTCGCAAGGTTCGCAAAGTTCATGGTCATACCGCTGCCACTACCACAGCGCCGAGTACCAGCACTGCGCCAACGGCGATCGAAGCGGTGTACCAGCGCAGCTGGCCGGTCTCGGTCTTGCTCATGGCGACGTTGCCGCCGCGAGCCAGGCGCGGGATCAGGCCGATGCTGCGGTCAACCGGATCCTTGCGCAGGACGTGGCTGATCAGCAGGTAAGGTTTGACGAACAGCTTGTCGTAGATCCAGTCGAAGCCCCAGGCAGCGAACCACCAGGCCGACAGCACACGGCCGATGCCGCTGTTGGCGACCGCGCTGACGAAGCTGCGCTTGCCCAGGAACAGCAGGGCCGACAGCAGGATGCCGGCGATGGCGATGGCACCCGAGGTGATCTCCAGCGCGTGCTTGGCTTCGCCACCGGCATGGCCGGCGCTTTCCGGCAGTACACCGGCCAGCGGCGGGGTGATCCAGGCGCCGACGAAGGTCGACAGCACGATCAGCACGCCCAGCGGCAGCCAGTGGCTGATGCCGTGGCCAGCGTGGGCTTCGGTCTTGGCTTCACCGTGGAAGGCGATGAAGATCAGGCGGAAGGTGTACAGCGAGGTCATGAACGCACCGACCAGGCCGGCGTACAGCAGGCCGGTGTTGCCGCTGGCGAAGGCTTCCCAGAGGATCTCGTCCTTGGAGTAGAAGCCCACGGTCACGATCGGCAAGGCTGCCAGGGCAGCACCACCGACCACGAAGCTGGCGTAGGCCAGTGGCAGTTTCTTCCACAGGCCGCCCATCTTGAAGATGTTCTGCTCGTGGTGGCAGGCAACGATCACCGCACCGGAGGCCAGGAACAGCAGGGCCTTGAAGAAGGCGTGGGTCATCAGGTGGAAGATCGCCGCGTCCCAGGCACCTACGCCCAGGGCCAGGAACATGTAGCCGATCTGGCTCATGGTCGAGTAGGCGAGGATACGCTTGATGTCGGTTTGCACCAGCGCGGCGAAGCCGGCCAGTACCAGGGTCACGCCACCGACCACGCCTACCAGGTGCAGGATGTCCGGCGCCAGCAGGAACAGGCCGTTGGTACGGGCGATCAGGTACACGCCCGCAGTCACCATGGTCGCCGCGTGGATCAGTGCCGAAACCGGAGTCGGGCCCGCCATCGCGTCGGCCAGCCAGGTCTGCAGCGGCAGCTGGGCCGATTTACCGACCGCGCCACCCAGCAGCATCAGGGTCGCCAGGACCATCCAGGTGTCGCCAGCCTGGAACTTCTGCGGTGCCAGCACCAGCAGTTCCTGCACATTCAGGGTACCCAGCTGGGCGAACAGGATGAACAGGCCGATGGCCATGAACACGTCGCCGATACGGGTGACGATGAACGCCTTGAGTGCCGCGTTACCGTTGTTGCGGTTGCTGTAGTAGAAACCGATCAACAGGTACGAGCACAGGCCCACGCCTTCCCAGCCGAAGTAGATGAACAGCAGGTTATCGCCGAGGATCAGGAACAGCATGCTGGCGATGAACAGGTTGGTGTACGAGAAGAAGCGCGAGTAACCGGCTTCGCCACGCATGTACCAGGAGGCGAACAAGTGGATCAGGAAGCCGACACCGGTGACCACGCCGAGCATGGTGACCGACAGGCCGTCCAGGTACAGGGTGAAGTTCGGCGCGAAGCCGTCCACCGACATCCACTGCCACAGCAGCTGGCTGTAGGCGCCACCCTCAGGCGGGGCGACGTTGAACTGCCAGATGACGTAGGCGGCGGTGGCGGCCGACAGGCCCACCGAGCCGACGCCGATCAGGGCGGACAGGTTCTCCGAGAACCGCCCGCGCGAGAACGACAGCAGCAGGAAGCCGACGAGGGGGAAGACGAAAGTCAGGAAGAGAAGGTTCATCCGCGCATCTCACTGGCAGCATCGATGTCGAGAGTGTGGAAGCGGCGATACAGCTGCAGCAGGATCGCCAGGCCAATGCTGGCCTCGGCGGCTGCCAGGCTGATCACCAGAATGAACATCACCTGGCCGTCGGGCTGGACCCAACGGGCACCGGCGACGATGAACGCCAGGGCAGAGGCGTTCATCATGACTTCCAGGCTCATGAGCACGAAGAGGATGTTGCGGCGGACCATCAGGCCAACCAGACCTAAGCAGAACAGGATGCCGGCGACTGCCAGACCATGCTCGAGAGGGATAGCACCCATGATTTACTCCTTCGCCTCGTTGCGGCCCAGGTGGAAGGCGGTGACGGCTGCAGCGAGCAGCAGCATCGAGGCCAGTTCGACCACCAGCAGGTACGGGCCGAACAGGCTGATACCCACTGCTTTCGCGCCGACGGTGGTACCGCTGATGGCCGCGCCACTCGGTGCGACGAACAGCACGTACAGCAGCTCCAGCAGCAGCAGGGCGGCCAGGATCACCGGCCCGGCCCAGATGCCGGGCTTGAGCCAGCCCCGTTCCTGGGCGACCGAAGCCGGCCCGAGGTTGAGCATCATCACCACGAAGACGAACAGCACCATGATGGCGCCGGCGTAGGCGATCACTTCCAGGGCGCCGGCAAACGGCGCGCCCAGGGCGAAGAAGATCATCGCGACGGAAATCAGCGAGATGATCAGGTAAAGCAAGGCGTGCACGGGGTTGGTGCCCGTCACCACCCGGAGGGTGGAGACCACGGCGATCCCGGATGCGAAGTAGAAAGCGAATTCCATCTTTCTGTCCTTATGGGAGCAAGCTCTTCACGTTGATCGGCTCGGCTTCGTTCTGCGCAGCGCCCTTCGGCTTGCCAGCGATCGCCATACCCGCAACACGGTAGAAGTTGTAGTCAGGGTTCTTGCCGGGGCCGGAGATCAGCAGATCTTCTTTCTCGTACACCAGGTCCTGACGCTTGAACTCGGCCATTTCGAAATCCGGAGTCAGCTGGATCGCGGTGGTCGGGCATGCTTCTTCACACAGGCCGCAGAAGATGCAGCGCGAGAAGTTGATGCGGAAGAACTCCGGGTACCAGCGGCCGTCCTCGGTCTCGGCCTTCTGCAGCGAAATGCAGCCGACCGGGCAGGCCACCGCGCAGAGGTTGCACGCTACGCAGCGCTCCTCGCCATCGGGGTCGCGGGTGAGGACGATGCGGCCGCGGTAGCGCGGCGGCAGGTACACGGGTTCTTCGGGGTACTGCAGGGTGTCGCGCTTGCGGAACCCGTGGGAGAACACCATTGCCAGGCTGCGCAGCTGGGTGCCGGTGCCCTTAACGATGTCGCCGATATACTTGAACATGGGTCAAATCCTCACTGGGCCGCGACGGCTGGCGTGTTGTAGAGCACGATCGCAGCGGTCACCAGCAAATTGATCAGGGTCAGCGGCAGGCAGAACTTCCAGCTGAAGTCCATCACCTGGTCATAGCGTGGGCGCGGGATCGAGGCGCGCAGCAGGATGAACAGCATGATGAAGAACGCGGTCTTCAGGGCGAACCACAGGAACGGCAGTTGCGGCAGGATGCCGAACGGGCCGTGCCAGCCGCCGAAGAACAGGGTCACCAGCAGCGCCGAGATGAGGATGATGCCGATGTACTCACCGACGAAGAACATGCCCCATTTCATGCCGGCATACTCGATGTGGTAGCCGTCGGCCAGTTCCTGTTCCGCTTCCGGCTGGTCGAACGGGTGACGGTGGGTCACGGCGACGCCAGCGATGAAGAAGGTGCAGAAGCCGAAGAACTGCGGAATGATGAACCACAGGTTCTGAGCCTGGTATTCAACGATGTCGCGCATGTTGAACGAGCCCACCTGCACCACCACGCCCATCAGCGCCAGGCCCAGGAACACTTCGTACGACACGGTCTGGGCCGAGGCACGCAAGCTGCCCAGCAGGGCGTACTTGTTGTTCGACGACCAGCCGGCGAACAGCACTGCGTAGACCGACAGGCCGGCCATGGCGAAGAAGAACAGCAGGCCGATGTTCAGGTCGGCGACGCCCCACAGCGGGGTGATCGGGATCACGCAGAAGGCGATCAGCAGGGCACTCATGGCCACCACTGGCGCCAGGGTGAAGATCATCCGATCGACGAAGGGCGGGTTCCAGTCTTCCTTGAAGAACATCTTCAGCATGTCGGCAGCGATCTGGAACATGCCGAACGGGCCGACGCGGTTCGGACCGTAACGGTCCTGCCACCAACCCAGCAGGCGCCGCTCGACGAAGCTGAGCAGCGCGCCGCAGACCACCACCGCGAGCAGGACCACGATGGCCCGGACCACGGTGAGGATCACATCGATCACTTCGGGGGTGAACCAGCTCATTGTGCTGCCTCCTGCAGACCTTCGACGGATGCACCGAAGATGGCAGGCGGGATGCCGGCCAGGCCTTTGGGCAGGGCAACCAGGCCAGCGCCCAGTTCTTCATTGATGCGCAGCGGCAGGCGCAGGGCCACGCCCGCGACGTTCAGGCTCAGCAGGGCGCCGTCGTTGACCCCCAGGCGGTCGGCTTCGGACTTGGCCAGCGCCACGTAGGCGGCCGGGATGCGCTCTTGCACCGGGGCGGCGCGCGAAGAACTCTCTTCGCTGCCGAACAGATGGAAGAACGGTACCGCAGTCCAGGTCCCACGGGCCGGGTTGAACGCGCCGGGGATGGCGGTGAACCAGTTCAGGCGATCGCCTTGCGATTCGATCAGGCGTACGCCCGGGTCACCGGCACGCAGGTGACCACCGACCTCGTCCTGGAACTTGTTCCAGGCTTGCGGCGAGTTCCAGCCTGGCGACCAGGCGAACGGCACCTGCTGACGCGGTTCGGCCGAACCCGAGTAACCTTCCATGGAGAAGGCGAATGCGGTGTCCTTGTCCTGCGGGGTACGAGGCTCGTGCACGCTGATGTTGGCGCGCATGGCGGTACGGCCGGAGTAGCGCAGCGGCTCACGGGCCAGCTTCATGCCCTTGATGCGGAACGCGGCGCTTGGCGCGGCGTTGACGATGCCAGCCAGTTGCGGGGCAGCTTCGGCGCAGGCGCTGGTGACATGGTCCAGTTGGGTCCAGTCGACCGGCTTGTTGAGCAGGGTGGCACGCAGGGCGTGCATCCAGCGCCAGCCTTCGTGCACCAGGATGCTGCTGTCCAGGTACTGCGGGTCGAACACCTGGAAGAAGCGCTGGGCGCGGCCTTCCTGGCTGACCAGGGTACCGTCGCCTTCGGCGAAGGATGCGGCCGGCAGCACCAGGTGGGCGCGGTCGACAGTGGCCGTCTTGGAATGGTCGGCGACGATCACCACCTTGGCCGCAGCCAGGGCTGCGTCGACCTTGGCGGCCGGTACGCGGGCGTACAGGTCGTTCTCGAGCACGACAATGGCGTCGGCCTTGCCGCTGATGACGGCATCCAGTGCGGCATCGACCGACTCGCCACCCAGCATGGCCATGCCGAGGCTGTTGGCCTCAGGCACTACCAGGCTCAGCGAACCGTTCTTCTCGCGCAGCTTGAGGGCCTTGGCGATGTTGGCGGCGGCTTCGATCAGTGCCGGGTCGGCCAGCGAGGTACCGGCGATCACCAGTGGGCGTTTGGCGGCGACCAGGGCGTCGGCGATGCGCTGGGCCAGGGCCTTGGCTTCGTCGTCCAGGCCGGCGACTGCCGGTGCGCTCGGGTCGATGGCATGGGCCACGGCGAAACCGATGCGGGCCAGGTCGGCCGGGGCGGCGTGCACGCATTCTTCAGCGACGTCGTCCAGCTTGGTTTCCGCCAGCGAGGCAATGAACAGCGGGTACAGCGCGTGCTGGCCGATGTTCTTCACGGCAGCGTCGAGCCACGGCTGAACCTTCATCGCCTCGGCCATGGCCTCGGCCTTGCCCTTGGTGGCCTGGCGTACGGCCAGGGCAACCCGGGCAGCGGTCTGGGTCAGGTCTTCACCGAGCACGAACACGGCGTCGTGGTCTTCGATGTCGCGCAGGGTCGGCACTGGCAGCGGGCTGTTGTTCAGCACGTCCAGGACCAGGCGCACGCGGGCCAGTTCGCCTGCTTCCATGCCGGAGTAGAAGTAGTCGGCGCCGACCAGTTCACGCAGGCCGTAGTTGCTTTCGAGGCTGGCGCGTGGCGAGCCGATACCGACGATGGTGCGGCCGCGCAGCAGGTCGGCGGCCTTGTCCAGGGCAGCGTCCAGGCCCAGCTTGGTGCCGTCGGCCAGGTGTGGCTGGCGCGGGCGGTCCTTGCGGTTGACATAGCCATAGCCGAAGCGGCCGCGGTCGCACAGGAAGTACTGGTTGACCGAACCGTTGAAGCGGTTCTCGATGCGACGCAGTTCGCCGTAGCGCTCGCCCGGGCTGATGTTGCAGCCGCTGGAGCAGCCATGGCAGATGCTTGGGGCGAACTGCATGTCCCACTTGCGGTTGTAGCGCTCGGAGTGGGTCTTGTCGGTGAATACGCCGGTCGGGCAGACCTCGGTCAGGTTGCCGGAGAACTCGCTTTCCAGCACGCCGTCTTCGACGCGGCCGAAGTACACGTTGTCGTGGGCGCCGTAAACGCCCAGGTCGGTACCACCGGCATAGTCCTTGTAGTAGCGCACGCAGCGGTAGCAGGCGATGCAGCGGTTCATCTCATGGGCGATGAACGGGCCAAGGTCCTGGTTCTGGTGGGTACGCTTGGTGAAACGGTAGCGGCGCTCGTTGTGGCCGGTCATCACCGTCATGTCTTGCAGGTGGCAGTGACCGCCTTCCTCGCACACCGGGCAGTCGTGCGGGTGGTTGGTCATCAGCCATTCGACGACGCTGGCGCGGAACGCCTTTGACTCGTCATCGTCGATGGAAATCCAGGTGCCGTCGGAGGCAGGGGTCATGCAGGACATGACGATACGACCACGGGTGTCGTTCTCGTCGGTGTACTGCTTGACCGCACACTGCCGGCAGGCGCCGACGCTACCAAGCGCCGGGTGCCAGCAGAAATAAGGGATGTCGAGGCCGAGCGACAGACACGCCTGTAACAGGTTGTCTGCACCGTTGACTTCGAGCGCTTTGCCGTCTACGTGGATAGTGGCCATTGTTCAAAGTTCTTCGTTGGCCCGCGTGAGCGGGCGTGGCTAATGGAAATCGGTGAGCTTGCGACACGCCACGATCGACTCGGGCCTGTCAGCTGGCGAGCGGCACGGGCCACCCGCCTTGTCATCTTGTTATGCGCCGACCACGATCGGTTTGGCCAGGTCAGGGCGCAGGGTGCCTGCAGCCGACGCTGGCGCGACACCAGCCTCGAACTCGGACCGGAAGTATTTGATAGCACTGCCCAACGGCTCGACGGCACCCGGTGCGTGAGCACAGAAGGTACGGCCCGGGCCGAGGAAGTTGACCAGGCCCAGCAGCGTCTCGATGTCTTCGGCGCGGCCCTGGCCTTTCTCCAGTGCGCGCAGCATCTTCACGCTCCACGGCAGGCCGTCACGGCACGGGGTGCACCAGCCGCACGACTCGCGGGCAAAGAACTCTTCCATGTTGCGCAGCAGCGAGACCATGTTGATGCTGTCGTCGACCGCCATGGCCAAGCCGGTACCCATCCGGGTGCCAACCTTGGCGATGCCACCGGCATACATCTGGGCGTCGAGGTGCTCGGGCAGCAGGAAGCCGGTACCGGCGCCGCCTGGCTGCCAGCACTTGAGCTTGTAGCCGTCGCGCATGCCACCGGCGTAGTCTTCGAACAGCTCGCGGGCGGTAACGCCGAACGGCAGTTCCCACAGGCCTGGGTTCTTCACCTTGCCGGAGAAGCCCATCAGCTTGGTGCCGTGGTCTTCGCTGCCTTCACGGGCCAGCGACTTGTACCAGTCGTTGCCGTTGGCGACGATGGCCGGGACGTTGCACAGGGTCTCGACGTTGTTCACGCACGTCGGCTTGCCCCAGACGCCAACGGCGGCAGGGAAGGGCGGCTTGGAGCGCGGGTTGGCGCGGCGGCCTTCGAGGGAGTTGATCAGTGCGGTTTCTTCACCGCAGATGTAGCGCCCGGCGCCGGTGTGCACGAACAGTTCGAAATCGAAACCGCTGCCGAGGATGTTCTTGCCCAGCAGGCCGGCGGCCTTGGCTTCGTCGATGGCGCGGTTGAGGTTCTTCGCCGCGGTGGTGTATTCGCCACGCAGGAAGATGTAGCCACGGTAGGCCTTCAGCGCCCGGGCGCTGATCAGCATGCCCTCGACCAGCAGATGGGGCTGTTGCTCCATCAGCATGCGGTCCTTCCAGGTGTTCGGTTCCATTTCGTCCGCGTTGCACAGCAGGTAGCGGATGTTCATGGATTCGTCTTTGGGCATCAGGCCCCACTTCACGCCAGTGGGGAAGCCCGCGCCACCGCGGCCCTTGAGGCCGGAGTCCTTGACGCTTTGAACGATGTCGTCGGCGGACATGTCGGCCAGCGCCTTGCGCGCGGCGGCGTAGCCGTTCTTCGACTGGTACTCGGCCAGCCAGACCGGCTCGCCGTCATCACGCAGGCGCCAGGTCAGCGGGTGGGTTTCGGCCGAGCGCGCGATGCGGTTGGCCGGGCCGAAGGAAGTCATGGTCATACGTAACCCTCCAGCAGTTTGGAAACGCCAGCCGGCTGCACGTCACCGAAGGTGTCGTCGTCGATCATCAGCGCCGGGGCCTTGTCACAGTTGCCCAGGCAGCACACCGGCAGCAGGGTGAAGCGCCCGTCCGCGGTGGTCTGGCCGAGGCCGATGCCCAGTTCGCTCTGGATCTGGCTGACCACCGATTCGTGGCCACCGATGTAGCAGACCATGCTGTCGCACACGCGGATGATGTGGCGGCCCACCGGCTGGCGGAAGATCTGGCTGTAGAAGGTGGCCACACCCTCGACGTCGCTGGCCGGGATGCCCAGCACTTCGCCGATGGCGTGGATGGCGCCGTCCGGCACCCAGCCACGTTCCTTCTGGACGATCTTCAGGGCTTCGATGGACGCCGCGCGCGGGTCCTCGTAGTGATGCATTTCGTGCTCGATGGCCGAGCGCTCGGTTTCGCTCAGGGCGAAACGGTCTGTCTGGATAAGCGTGCTGTTCATGCTTAGCGGTCCACGTCAGCCATAACGAAGTCGATACTGCCCAGGTACGCAATGAGGTCGGCGACCATGCTGCCTTTGATCACCGAAGGGATCTGCTGCAGGTGCGGGTAGCTCGGGGTACGGATCCGGGTGCGGTAGCTCATGGTGCCGCCATCGCTCGTCAGGTAGTAACTGTTGATGCCCTTGGTCGCCTCGATCATCTGGAACGACTCGTTGGCCGGCATGACCGGGCCCCACGAGACTTGCAGGAAGTGCGTGATCAGGGTTTCGATGTGCTGCAGGGTGCGCTCTTTCGGCGGCGGCGTGGTCAGCGGGTGGTCCGCCTTGTACGGGCCTTCCGGCATGTTGCGCAGGCACTGGTCGATGATGCGGATACTCTGGCGCATCTCTTCGACACGGACCATGCAGCGGTCATAGGCATCGCCGTTGTGGGCCAGCGGTACTTCGAACTCGAAGTTCTCGTAGCCGGAGTAGGGGCGTGCTTTGCGCAGGTCGAAGTCGCAGCCGGTGGCACGCAGGCCGGCACCGGTGGTACCCCAGGCCAGGGCTTCCTTGGTGTTGTACGCGGCAACGCCAATGGTACGGCCCTTGAGGATGCTGTTGCGCAGGGCGGCCTTCTCGTACTCGTCGAGGCGCTTGGGCAGCCATTCGACGAAGTCCTTGACCAGCTTGTCCCAGCCGCGTGGCAGGTCGTGGGCGACGCCACCGATGCGGTACCAGGCCGGGTGCAGGCGGAAGCCGGTGATCGCCTCGATCACGGTGTAGGCGCGCTGGCGGTCGGTGAAGGTGAAGAATACCGGGGTCATGGCACCGACGTCCTGGATGTAGGTACCCAGGAACAGCAGGTGGCTGGTGATACGGAAGAACTCGGCCAGCATCACGCGGATGGTGTCGACCTTCTGTGGCACCTTGATGCCGGCCAGCTTCTCGACCGCGAGCACGTACGGCAGGTTGTTCATCACCCCGCCGAGGTAGTCGATACGGTCGGTGTAGGGAATGAAGCTGTGCCAGGACTGGCGCTCGGCCATTTTTTCGGCACCACGGTGGTGGTAACCGATGTCCGGCACGCAGTCGACGATTTCTTCACCGTCCAGCTGCAGGACGATACGGAAGGCACCGTGGGCCGAAGGGTGGTTCGGGCCGAGGTTGAGGAACATGTAGTCCTCGTTGGCGCCCTGACGCTTCATGCCCCAGGCTTCCGGGTTGAAACGCGCCGATTCCTCTTCAAGCTGCTGCTTGGCCAGGGTCAGGCTGTATGGGTCGAACTCGGTGGCGCGGGCAGGGTAGTCCTTGCGCAGCGGGTGACCTTCCCAGGTCGGCGGCATCATGATGCGGCTCAGGTGCGGGTGGCCGGCAAAGTCGATGCCGAACATGTCCCAGACTTCGCGCTCGTACCAGTTGGCGTTGGGCCAGATGCCGGTCACGGTCGGCAGGTTCAGGTCGCCTTCGCTGAGCGACACCTTGATCATCACGTCGCTGTTACGTTCGATCGACAGCAAGTGGTAGAACACGCTGAAGTCGGCAGCGGGCAGGCCGCGGCGCTGGGTGCGCAGGCGCTCGTCGACGCCGTGCAGGTCGTACAGCATGCTGTACGGCTTGGCGACGCCGCGCAGGAAGCTCAGCACCTCCTTGAGCTGGGCGCGCTTTACCCACAGCACTGGCATGCCGGTGCGGGTTTCCTGGGCGACGAATGCGTCGGCGCCAAAACGGTTGTGCAGTTCGACGACCACATCCTGGTCGTCTGCCTTGTAGGGCGGAATGAAAATAGCGTTGTCCGCTGTCATGGTCTCGGTCGCTTTGGGTCAGCGTTAAGAATGAAGCCAGGCCGCCGGCTCTTTCGGGAGCGGGCGGCAGGTCGCTGGATCAGACTTCGTCGGGGCTGCGCAGGTTGGTTACCGCAATGCGCTGTTCACGACGCAGGTCCTTCTGGGCTGGCATCTCGGCACGGTAGATGCCTTGATCACCAACCACCCAGGAAAGCGGGCGTCGTTCTTGGCCAATCGACTCCTGCAGCAGCATCAAGCCTTGCAGGAAAGCCTCAGGGCGCGGCGGGCAGCCAGGCACGTAGACGTCCACGGGGAGGAACTTGTCGACCCCCTGAACGACCGAGTAGATGTCGTACATGCCACCGGAGTTGGCGCACGAACCCATGGAGATGACCCACTTCGGTTCGAGCATCTGCTCATACAGGCGCTGGATGATCGGCGCCATTTTGACGAAGCAGGTACCGGCGATGACCATGAAGTCGGCCTGACGCGGCGAGGCCCGGATGACTTCGGCGCCGAAGCGGGCGATGTCGTGGGGCGCCGTGAAGGCCGTGGTCATTTCCACGTAGCAGCAGGACAGGCCGAAGTTGTACGGCCAGAGGGAGTTCTTGCGACCCCAGTTGACCGCGCCACGCATCACATCTTCAAGCTTGCCCATGAAGATGTTCTTGTGGACTTGGTCCTCGAGCAGCTGGTCGGTGACGGTTTCCCGATCACCTACCGGGTATTGCTCGTTGGGCGCATCCGGATCGATTCTGGTGAGATTGTATTGCATTGCCAAAGCCTCATTGTTTCAGCTTCGCTTGCCGCTTGCGGCGACCTTCGGGTGCCCAGTCAAGGGCTCCGACGCGCCATAGGTAGACAAGACCAGCCAACAGAATTGCTATGAAAACGAGTGCTTCGACGAATCCGGTCCAGCCACTTTCGCGGACGGACACAGACCATGCATACAGGAAGAGGGCTTCGATATCGAAGATCACGAACAGCATCGCGACCAGATAGAATTTGGCGGACAGGCGCAGGCGGGCGCTGCCGACGGGCAGCATGCCGGATTCGAAGGGCTCGTTCTTGGCGCGGCCCCAGGCCTTGCTACCGAGCAGGCTGGACAGGCCGAGCATGAAGGCACACAGGCCGACGACACCCAGGAGGAAGATGGCAAAGCCCCAGTTGTGGGCGATGAGTCCTGCCGAATCGGACATGCTAGAAATCCTTATACAGAGACCCAGCTCTGCAGTCTGAAATAAGTAGAGCGGCGACGTGGTGTCGCAGGTGCAGTGACCAAATGTCGCAGCTGAATCAATCGGGCTGATTTTATGGGTAAACCCGGTGCAAGTAAAATTTCCGTTGCAAATTTATTCGTAGGATTTAGAACAAATCCCGCGCCTAACTGGCTGAAAGCCTTGAGATTCGGGCATTGCATGCGGTTTTGTTAATTATGTTTCTTGCGACTGGTAACGAATGACAAACTTCGTAATGATAATTAATATCATTTGACCTGATGCCTTCTAATTTGGCTCTTCTGTGCCTTGTAAAGTTCATCTGCAGATTCCCCCTACTTGTAAATGCGAAAGACTCGTGTTCTAGCAGCTTCCGACACCACGTGCACCGCTCTGGGTCAATACTTTATCGGTTGAGCCATGACGGGCTGACGAAGCGATCGCCCACTGGCCAAGCCAGTAGGCGAGGATGATCAGGTACGGCGCGGCAGCGAACGGGCTGACGAAGCGGTCGATGCCGATCAGGCTGTCGGAGAATACGAACAGGCAGGCGCCCAATGCGGCGACGCCGCCACAGGCAAGCGCGCGCCAGAGCATGGCGCTGATGGCCAGGGCATAGACCGAAACCGGAAGCAGCAGGGGGCCAAGGCCGTGCTGGGCAAGCACGCTGAACAGGGTGATGCCGGTGATCGCACTCAACAGTAAGGCGGGCAGGGCGGGGCGCAGGGTCTTGCCGCAGTAGGCGCGCAAGTAGGCCACGTGGGCGCAGAGGAAAGCGGCCAGACCGAACACGAACAGGTCGGTGGGGATGGCCAGGAGAATGTCGCCGAGTGCCGAGAACGCCAGGCCGGTGATAATCCAGCGGCGGTAGGGCGTTATTGGGGCGCTGTATAGCCAGGCAATCAGTGCCATGACCGGAATCGGCTTGGCCAGCAGGCCGAGCAGGGCGTTGTCGTTGGCCAGTGCATATATATAGAAGGCAGCGGCGGCCAGGGCGAGCATCATCAGGTGGCGTGGACGGAGCATGGGCGGTCCTTGCTGCTGGGCTGCCACAAGCATAGTCCTTATCGCGAAATCTGCTTTGACTGTACCGGCCCCTTCGCGGCTAAAGCCGCTCCCACAGGTACTACACAGCCTTCTGATTTTTGTAGGAGCGGCTTTAGCCGCGAAGGGCCGGTACAGGAAAAAAGAAAAGCCCAGGGCTTTCGCAAGCCCCGGGCCTCAATCAGCAATCCACGATCAGTGGAACTGCTCTTCCTCGGTCGAACCGGTCAGTGCGGTCACTGACGAAGCGCCACCCTGGATCACGGTGGTCATGTCGTCGAAGTAGCCGGTGCCGACTTCCTGCTGGTGCGCCACGAAGGTGTAGCCCTTGCTGGCGTCGGCGAATTCCTGCTCTTGCAGCTTCACGTAGGCGGTCATGTCGTTGCGGGCGTAGTCGTGCGCCAGGTTGAACATGCCGTGCCACATGTTGTGGATACCGGCCAGGGTGATGAACTGGTGCTTGTAACCCATGGCCGACAGCTCGCGCTGGAACTTGGCGATGGTCGCGTCGTCCAGGTTCTTCTTCCAGTTGAAGGAAGGCGAGCAGTTGTACGACAGGATCTGGTCCGGGTACTCCTTCTTGATCGCTTCGGCGAAGCGGCGGGCTTCGTCCAGGTCCGGCTTGGCGGTTTCACACCAGATCAGGTCGGCGTACGGGGCGTAGGCCAGGCCGCGAGCGATGGCCTGGTCCAGGCCGGCACGCACCTTGTAGAAGCCTTCACGGGTGCGCTCGCCGATCACGAACGGCTGGTCGTACGGGTCGCAGTCGCTGGTCAGCAGGTCGGCGGCGTTGGCGTCGGTACGGGCCAGGATGATGGTCGGTACGCCCGATACGTCGGCAGCCAGTCGCGCAGCCACCAGCTTCTGTACGGCTTCCTGGGTCGGGACCAGTACCTTGCCACCCATGTGGCCGCATTTCTTCACCGAAGCCAGCTGGTCTTCGAAGTGCACGCCGGCAGCGCCTGCCTCGATCATGTTCTTCATCAGCTCGTAGGCGTTCAGCACGCCGCCGAAACCGGCTTCGGCGTCCGCCACGATCGGCGCGAAGTAGTCGATGTAGCCTTCATCGCCCGGGTTCTTGCCAGCTTTCCACTGGATCTGGTCGGCGCGGCGGAATGCGTTGTTGATGCGCTTGACCACGGTCGGTACCGAGTCGACCGGGTACAACGACTGGTCAGGGTACATGGATTCAGCCGAGTTGTTGTCGGCGGCCACCTGCCAGCCAGACAGGTAGATGGCCTGGATGCCAGCCTTGACCTGCTGCACTGCCTGGCCGCCGGTCAGGGCGCCCATGCAGTTGACGAAATCTTTTTCTGGGCGGAAGGACGGGTGGGCACCTTCGGTGACCAGCTTCCACAGTTTTTCTGCACCCAGGCGGGCCAGGGTGTGCTCCGGCTGCAGGGAGCCACGCAGGCGAACGACATCAGCGGCGGTGTAGGTACGGGTCACGCCTTTCCAGCGCGGGTTCTCGGCCCAGTCTTTCTCGAGGGCTGCAATTTGCTGTTCGCGTGTCAGTGCCATGGAAATAAACCTCGTCGCATCGATCTTGGGGTAATTGTGCTGATGCTCGGGGCCGATCAGGGAAGCTGGCGGCTGTCCTGTTCGTGGAAGTGCGGCGGCGAACGTGAAGGCTCGAAGGGGAAGGGGATGCAGGCCAGGCGCAAGGAACTCCGGCAGGTCGGCTCGTGGTTGCCTTGCTGCGGTGCTACGCGATTGCCAGTACTGCGGTGATGCGCTTCCGTCCCTCGGGACAACTTCTTCGTTGCAGTCGCAATCCCGTCGAACCGCCTTGTGGGCCGTATAGACACGAGGTGCCTCCAGGGGTGGGAGGAGGGCGCCTCGAAGGCCCTTGCCAGGGCCCCTGATTAGCGGGAGCGAGGCCATCATGCCCTTGGCAAAAAGACCCTGTCAAATGTTTTGTAGTGGTTTTTTTCACTTACTACATCTTTGGTCTAATGCGACTTGGCGGTCAGTTTCAAGGCCTTTGGTCGAGGCCTTGAATTGCCTGGGATCAGTCCAGAAGGTCGACTTTGACGCGCAATGTCATGTTTTCACCCCGTTGCGTGCTGTAGGTGCGGCTTGAAGGGTTGCGGTCGGCTTGGCTCTGCTGGTTGTAGCCGGCCAGGGTGATCCACTCGCCGAGCCTGCCGGTGATGGTCGTGTCGGTACTTTGCACCTTCACTACATCCGCACGTTCCTGACTCATTCGGTCATTATTGGTGCTTATTTGCAGACGAACCGTATCTCCGCTCAAGCTCGGCGTGACGTAGAAACCCTGGGTCACATTGCGGTATTCGGTGTTGCTCTGGATGCGCCCATAGCCGTCGGTGCTGGTGCTGGTGATCGGGATGCTCTGGCCGATCTGGATCAATGCCGGCTGACCTTCGCTGGCCTGGATTTGCTGCAAGCCGCCGTCGCGGTTGCTGGTGCCGTAGCGGATGACCTGGCCGTTGCCGCGGTTGTCCTGGTAATTGCTGTCGTTGTTGTCGACGCTGATCAGCAGGCGCTTGGGCGCGGTATCCAGCTGTTGCAGCAGGGTGCGCAGGTCATCGATGCGCTCGGGGCTGGCGTTGACGATCAGCTTGTTCTCGAAGGCGCTGACCGTGCCGTCGCGGCCGATGAAGGCCTGGGCGGCGGGCAGCAGTTCGGCGCTGCTGCGATGCTGCAGGGGCACTACCTCGGTGGCGGCCTGGGTGGTGAGGCTGGTGGCCAGCAGCAGGGCAGTGAAGAGGGGGCGTAGCGGCATGTCCATGATCTCCGCAGATGGAATCAACATGATGGCAAATTTGTCAGCAGTTTGCCGGGCCTGGATCACAGCTACCCTTGTGCTTGTTTGCCATGGAAGGGAGGAGGGTGTTTTATCTTCTTTTATCTTGTAGGCTATAAATTATAGTTGGAAAGATAATTGAGGATAATGGCATGTCACCTTCCCGTCCGCTGCTGCGTCGCGATCAGTTGGCCAAGACCCTGGCCCAGGACTTGGCCGGCGAG
The DNA here is from genome assembly GCF_021602465.1 of Pseudomonas urethralis. NCBI lineage: Bacteria > Pseudomonadati > Pseudomonadota > Gammaproteobacteria > Pseudomonadales > Pseudomonadaceae > Pseudomonas > Pseudomonas urethralis. The sequence goes on along the minus strand of NZ_BQIJ01000018.1, from coordinate 70,871 downwards.
TCGCTGGTCGATTACAGCTCCGGCATGTTCCTGGCTGCGCCTCGGCGTACCGGCAAGAGCACTTTCCTCAATAATGACTTTATCCCCGAGTGCGTGCAGCGTGGCTGGCTACCGGTGTATGTCGACCTGTGGTCGGACCGCGATGCCGCCCCGGCCGACCTGATCAGCGGCGCGATCGGCAGCGCGCTGGGCGGTTTCGAGAGTGCGCTGGCCAAGGCCGCGAAGAAGGCCGGCATCGACAAGATCAACCTGCTGCGCACCCTCAGCTGGGACTTCACCCGCCCGCAACTGCCCGCCGGCACCACGCTGGCCCAGGCGCTGGCGGTGCTGCACCAGGTATCAGGGCAGATGGTGGTATTGATCATCGATGAAGCACAGCACGCGCTCAACAGCGAAGACGGCCTCAATGCGATGTTCGCCCTCAAGGCGGCGCGTGACCAACTCAATCGGGGGGGCGGCCCGGACGGCTTGCGCCTGGTGTTCACCGGCTCGAGCCGTGACAAGCTCGCCAACCTGGTGCTCAAGAGCAAGCAGCCATTCTTCGGGGCCAGCATCACGCCGTTCCCGTTGCTCGGTCGCGAGTATGTCGGTTTCATCACCGAACTGTGGAACCGTCGCCTGGCCGAGAGCAACCAGTTCAAGGCCGAGGATCTGGAATATGCCTTCGAGCTGGTGGGCCGGCGCCCGGAAATGCTCAACAAGTTGCTCGCCGAGGTCAGCGTCGGCTTGGGTGAGGCGGCCAATCTGGGTCAATTGCTACGCACCGGGGCGCTCAACCACCAGGCCGGGGTGTGGAGCGACTACGAGAGTGCCTGGAACGAGCTGTCGCCCTTGCAACAGGCGGTGCTCGAAGTCATGGCCGAGCGTGCACAGGGTCGCCAGCCGTTCTCGCCGTTCACCGAGCAGACCTTGATCGATGTCGCGCGCAAGCTGGAGCAGGCCGGGGCCGACGTCAACGCCAGCACGCCCAATGTGCAGAAGGCCCTGGATGCCCTGCGCGACAAGGAGCTGGTATGGAAGGCCAACCGTGGCGAGTATGCCCTGGAGGACGCGTCCATGGCGCAGTGGCTGACCCGCACAGGCCGATGACACGCCTTGCGGTGGCCGCTGTCAGACAAATTCCGTAACATCGCGCCCCTTGTTTTTTCGTACCGTCCGCCCGGACCGCACCACAGGATGCCCATGAAACCCGCCCGACTACGTGCCGACCTGCTCGCCGGCCTGACCACTTCGTTCGCCTTGGTGCCCGAGTGCATCGCTTTCGCCCTGGTGGCGCACCTCAATCCGTTGATGGGCCTGTATGGCGCCTTCATCATCTGCACCCTGACGGCGCTGTTCGGCGGCCGCCCAGGGATGATCTCCGGTGCTGCTGGCTCCATGGCGGTGGTGATCGTCGCCCTGGTGGTGCAGCACGGTGTGCAATACCTGCTGGCCACGGTACTGCTGGGCGGGGTGGTGATGATCCTGTTCGGCCTGCTGCGTTTGGGCAAACTGGTGCGGCTGGTGCCGTACCCGGTGATGCTCGGCTTCGTCAACGGCCTGGCGATCGTCATCGCCCTGGCCCAGCTCGAGCATTTCAAGGCTGGTGGGCACTGGCTCAGTGGCACACCGCTGTACCTGATGATCGGCCTGGTGGCGCTGACCATGCTGGTGGTCTATGTGCTGCCGAAGCTGACCCGTGCGGTGCCGCCTGCGCTGGTGGCGATTCTCGGTGTTGGCGTGCTGGTGTACCTGCTCGGCCTGCCGACCCGCACCCTCGGTGACATGGCGCACATTGCCGGTGGCCTGCCGCAGCTGGCCCTGCCGGCGGTGCCCTGGAACCTGGAAACACTGAAGATTATCGTCCCCTATGCCGTGCTGATGGCCATGGTCGGCCTGCTGGAAACCCTGCTGACCCTCAACCTCACCGATGAGATCACCGAGAGCCGTGGCTACCCGGACCGCGAATGCGTGGCGTTGGGGGCGGCCAACATGGTCTCCGGCCTGTGCGGTGGCATGGGTGGCTGCGCGATGATCGGCCAGACCGTGATCAACCTCAGCTCCAATGGCCGAGGCCGGTTGTCAGGCGTGGTAGCGGGGCTGATGATCCTGCTGTTCGTCCTGTTCCTGTCGCCGCTGATCGAGCGCATTCCGCTGGCGGCGCTGGTCGGGGTGATGTTCGTGGTGGCCCAGCAGACCTTTGCCTGGGCCTCGCTGCGGGTGCTGCACAAGGTACCGGTGAGCGACGTGCTGGCGATCATCGCCGTGACCGTGGTGACGGTGTTCACCGACCTGGCCGTGGCGGTGCTGTTCGGTATCGTGATCGCGGCGGTCAACTTTGCCTGGCAGCATGCCCGTGAGCTGTACGCTGACAGCCACGAGGACGGGGAAGGGGGCAAGCATTACCAGGTGCATGGCACGCTGTTCTTTGCCTCCACCACGCAGTTCCTCAATCAGTTCGATGCGGCCAGTGACCCGGCCAAGGTCACTCTGGATTGCCAGCATTTGAGCTTTGTCGATTATTCGGCGATTGCCGCGTTGAAGACCCTGCGTGAGCGTTATGCCAAGGCGGGCAAGCATCTGCGCGTGGTGCACCTTTCCGAGCGCTGCAAGAAGCTGCTGAAGCGGGCCGGGGAGCAGCACTGAACAGGTGTGCTGAAATGTGCCGGCCTTATCGCGGCTAAAGCTGCTCCTACAAGGATTGCATAACCCTTGCAGAAGCGGCTTTAGCCGCGATGAGGCCAGCACAGGAGACCGTCATTCCCCGCGGTTCTTCTTGACGATGGCATCGGCAATGCTAGCCGGTGCCTCGGCATACCGCGTGAACTCCATCGAAAAGCTCGCCCGCCCCTGGGTCATCGAGCGCATCGAGGTGGCATAGCCGAACATCTCGCCCAACGGCACTTCGGCGCGGATGACCTTGCCGGCGGGTGTCTCGTCGCCATCCTGGATCATCCCCCGACGTCGGCTCAGGTCGCCAAGGATATCGCCCTGGTACTCCTCCGGTGTCACTACCTCGACTTTCATCACCGGCTCCAGCAACACCGCACCGCCTTTCTGCGACAGTTGCTTGGTGGCCATGGACGCCGCGATCTTGTAGGCCATCTCGTTGGAGTCGACGTCGTGGTAGGAGCCGTCGTACACCGCTGCCTTCAGGTTGATCAGCGGGTAGCCGGCCAGCACGCCGTTCTTCATCTGCTCCTCGATGCCTTTCTGGATCGCCGGGATGTACTCGCGTGGCACCACGCCGCCGACAATCTCGTTGATGAATTCCAGGCCTTCCTTGCCTTCATCGCCAGGGGCGAAGCGGATCCAGCAGTGGCCATACTGCCCGCGCCCGCCGGACTGGCGAACGAAGCGGCCTTCGATTTCGCAGGTGTTGCGGATCTTCTCGCGGTAGGCCACCTGCGGCTTGCCGATGTTGGCGTCGACGTTGAACTCGCGCTTCATGCGGTCGACGATGATGTCCAGGTGCAGTTCGCCCATGCCGGAAATGATGGTCTGGCCGGTTTCTTCATCGGTGCGCACACGGAACGACGGGTCTTCCTGGGCCAGCTTGCCCAGGGCGATGCCCATCTTCTCCTGGTCGCCCTTGGTCTTCGGTTCCACCGCCACCGAGATCACCGGGTCAGGGAAGTCCATGCGTTCGAGGATGATCGGCTTGTCGATGTCGCACAGGGTGTCGCCCGTGGTGACGTCCTTCATGCCGATCAGTGCGGCGATGTCGCCGGCGCACACGTCCTTGATCTCGGCGCGCTGGTTGGCGTGCATCTGCACCATGCGGCCGATGCGTTCCTTCTTGCCTTTGACCGAGTTGAGCACGGCGTTGCCTGAACTGAGCACACCGGAGTACACCCGGGCGAAGGTCAGGGTACCGACGAAGGGGTCGGTGGCGATCTTGAAGGCGAGGGCGGAGAAGGGTTCTTTATCGTCAGCGTGACGTTCCAGGTGCTTTTCTTCGTCGTCCGGGTCGGTGCCCTTGATCGCCGGGATTTCCGAGGGCGCGGGCAGGTAGTCGATCACCGCGTCGAGCATCAGCGGCACACCCTTGTTCTTGAACGACGAGCCGAGAATGGTCGGTACGATTTCATTGGCGATGGTGCGCTGGCGCAAGGCTGCCTTGATTTCATCGACGCTCAGCTCCTCGCCCTCGAGAAACTTCATGGTCAGTTCATCATTGGCTTCGGCCGCGGCCTCGATCATGTGCGCGCGCCATTCGTCGGCAAGCGCCTGCAGTTCGGCGGGAATCTCTTCTTCGCGGTAGCTGGTGCCCTGGTCGTTGTCGTTCCAATAGATCGCCTTCATCTTCACCAGGTCGATCTGGCCGATGAAGTTCTCTTCGCTGCCGATGGCCAGCTGGATCGGCACCGGGTGATGACCCAGGCGCTGATCGATCTGTTTGACCACACGCAGGAAGTCGGCGCCCTGGCGGTCCATCTTGTTGATATAGGCCAGGCGCGGCACGTGGTACTTGTTGGCCTGGCGCCAGACCGTCTCGGACTGTGGCTCGACCCCGTCGGCGCCGCTGAACACCACCACCGCGCCATCCAGTACGCGCAGCGAACGCTCCACCTCGATGGTGAAGTCGACGTGGCCGGGGGTGTCGATGATATTGAAGCGGTACTTGTCGGCGAACTGCTTGGTCGAGCCCTGCCAGAAGGCCGTGGTCGCCGCCGAGGTGATGGTGATGCCGCGCTCCTGTTCCTGCGCCATCCAGTCCATGGTTGCGGCGCCATCGTGCACCTCGCCCATTTTGTGGTTGACCCCGGTGTAGAACAGGATGCGCTCGGTGGTCGTGGTCTTGCCGGCGTCCACGTGGGCGACGATGCCGATATTGCGGTACAGCTCGATGGGCGTTGTACGGGCCATGACGGACTACCTGCAGATGGGCGGATTCCCCCACGGTAGCAGAGCGGGGGAATCCTGCCTGACCGCCGGGCCGTCAGTCAGCCTGGGCTTGCAGCATCCACTGGCCGTCGATTTCGCGGGCCAGGCCGCTGGCCGGCAGCAGGGCCAGCAGGCGCTCGTGCAGGGTGACCTCAGTGAACGTCTTGAGGGTGGTGAGGTCCAGCGCGCCGAGCAGGGTGAGGTCGGCCTTGGTGTACGACAGCCAGGCCTTTTTCAGTACCTGGGCGACGTCGCTGCCGGCGGTGCTGGCGAAGCGGCGATGCCACGGGCGGCCTTCGAAGGTGAACGTGTGGGCGTGGCTGTAGCTGCTTGGGTCGCTGCCTTCGGCGCAGCGGTGGCAGCGGCACGGGCCTTCGCCAAAGGCGTTGCGCAGGAAGCTGTTGAAATCCACGACGGGCTTGAGGGTCAGGCGTTTGTCGACCTCGAACAGGTCGGCGATCAGGGGTTCTTCGGCGCTCACTCAGGTGTCCTCGTGTGGTGTGGCGTGCATCGGCGGGCACCCTAACAGATCGGGGCATCTTTTGCAGGCCCGGCCTCTTCCGCGTACTCTACGCGCCCATCTACCCAGACACCCTTTTGAGGTAACCCCGCTTGAGCATCAAGTACCCTTACACCGCCACCGTGACCATCAGCGCCGAAGACCGCGGGGGTGACACCGAAGCCTCGGAAAACCCGGGCATGCGCGTCGGGCTGGAAGCGGTGACCGAAACCCTGAAGAAGGTGCATTTCGTCGGTACGCTCGCGGCCCCGGAAAAATCCGCCACGCACATCTGCGTGACCTTGGAGAATGGCCTGACTTACTACGGCCCGATCGTCAACGGCCACGCCGAACTCGAAGGCGGCTGGATCGCCTTCGAGTCCGACATGCTCACCCCTGAAGAACTGGGCCTGTAACCCTCAGCTCAGTTCAGCCAGGCACTGCTCGAGGATATCCAGCCCTTCCTCGAGCACCTCGGCCTCGATGGTCAGCGGCGCCAGCAGGCGAATAATGTGCCGCGCCTTGCCGCTGGGCATCAGCAGCAGCCCCTTGGCTCGCGCCGCTTCGATCACCTTGGCCAACTGCACGGGCGCCGGGCTGCCGTCGGCATTGACCAACTCGATGCCGCGCATCGCGCCCGTACCGGTCAGGCGGCCGATGTACGGGCTCAGGTTCGAGGCCTTCCAGCGGGCATGGCGGCCAACGATCGCCTGTTCCTGGCGCTCACCCCAGGTGGCGACGTTCTCGTCGGTCATCTGTGCCAGGCTTGCCAGTGCTGCCGCGCAGGCGATCGGGTTGCCCGAATAGGTGCCCCCCAGGCCACCCTTGGGCAGTGCTGCCATCACGTCCTGACGCCCCACCACGGCGCCCAGCGGCATGCCGCCGGCGATGCTCTTTGCCAGCAATAGCAGGTCCGGTTCGATCCCCAGGCGCGGGAAGGCGAAGCGCTGGCCGGTACGGCCAAAGCCGGACTGGATCTCGTCGATGATGATCAGGATCCCGTGGTTATCGCAGAACCGCCGCAGCGCCTGGGCGAACGCTGGGTCCAGGGCGAGGAAGCCGCCTTCGCCCTGCACCGGTTCGAAGATGAACGCCGCCACGTCCTCCACCGCCAATTCGACGCTGAACAGGCGGTCCATGGCCTTGAGTGCCTGCTCGCAGCTGACGCCGGTATCGGCGCTGGGGTAGGGCAGGTGGTACACCGGCCCCGGCAATTCGCCGACCCGCTGCTTGTAGGGCGCGACCTTGCCGTTGAGGTTCAGGGTGGCCAGGGTGCGGCCATGGAAGCCGCCGTCGAAGGCGATGATGGCGCGTTTGCCGGTGGCACCGCGGGCGACCTTCAGGGCATTTTCCGCCGCTTCCGCACCGCTGTTGGTGAGCATGCCGGCCAGCGGGTAGCCGACCGGGACGAACTGGCGCAGGCGGTCCATCAGCTCCAGGTACGTGCCATGGGGCGCGGCGTTGAACGCGTAGTGGGTCAGGCGGCTGGCCTGGGCCTGGATCGCCTCGACCACTGCCGGGTTGCAGTGGCCCAGGTTGAGCACGCCGATACCGCCGACAAAGTCGATGTAGCGTTTGCCGTCCGTATCCCAGACTTCGGCATTACGGCCATGGGAAAGTGTGATCGGATGAACGATGGCAATGGATTGACTGATACTTTCCAGTTTCATGGGCACGCGGACCTTGTTCAAGTTTCTTAATATCCAAGCGCGCCGCAGCATTATTCCGCAAACGAATTATTCGATTGCGGTCATTCCTTTGATTCATGAAGTTACCCCTTCGCGAGTGCAGGCAACGTCAGTCTCCCTCGGCAACCCGCTCGCGAATCCACTGCACGAAGGCCTTCACCTTTGGCACTTCGGCAGCATGTTCGGCATGGGCGATGAAATGCCGGCCATTGCTCGCCACCGGGTGGTCCCAGGCCACTACCAGCTTGCCTTCGCTCAGTTCTTCAGCCACCAGGTAGCGCGGAATCAGGGCAATGCCACAGCCGGCGATGGCCGCGCGGATGCACAGGTAGAACGTGTCGAAACGCGGCCCGTGGTAGCTGTTCTGGCTGTGCAAGCCCAACCCAAGGAACCACTCGTGCCAAGCCTCCGGCCGGGACGCGCACTGCAACAACCGATGTGCGGTGAGCGCCTCGGCGCTGTCGAAACGGTGCCGGGCCAGCAGCTCGGGCGCACACACCGGCACCACTTCCTCGCTGAACAGCTCGATGCAGGTGGCCCCCGGCCAGGTGCCCTGGCCGAAGAAGAACGCAATATCGGCCTTGGCCTGCACCAGGTCGAACGGCTCCAGTTCGTTGCGGATGTCCAGGTGGATGCGCGGGTGGCGGTCGCCGAAACCCTTGAGCCTGGGCACCAGCCAGCGCGCGCCAAAGGTCGGCTGGGTAGCGATGCGCAGCACCTCGGTCTCGTCGCCGTAGCTGAGGATGTAGCGGCTGGAGATGTCGATCTGGTTGAGGATCTTGTTCACTTCGGCGAGGTACAGCGCGCCGGCCGGGGTCAGGTGCAGGCGCCGGCGAATACGCTGGAACAGCGAGTGCGAGAGCATGTCCTCGAGCTGCGCGACCTGCTTGCTGACAGCGCTCTGGGTCAGGTGCAGCTCCTGTGCCGCACGGGTGAAACTCAGGTGGCGGGCGGCGGCTTCGAAGCACTGCAGGGCGGTGGTCGAGGGCATCAGGCGTTTGGACATGGCAGGCGCGTACCGAGCAAAAAAGGATGAAGTTCATTCCGTATTGGAATCATGTGCTTCGAAAAGGTCGTTTGTTGACCTCGCCCTATAGATTAATACTGACCTCGATCAACGATGACAACCGGTACAGCGAAGAGGAGGTAATTGCGCGACCGGCGACCGACAACAACAAAAAAAGCAGCACAACGACTACCCGAATTCTGCTCCAACTTTTTCAGCCGACTGCGGCACTTCAGCTGCCTGCCGGCCGACCCATTCGAGGGTTCTCCATGGCTTCGCTACACAACAACAAACAGCGTTCCTTGCAGCACGGCCTGACCTCGCGTCAGGTGTCCATGATTTCCATCGCCGGCATCATCGGTGCCGGCCTGTTCATCGGTTCTTCCAACGCCATCGCCACTGCCGGCCCGGCCATTCTCATCTCCTACGCCATGACCGGCCTGCTGGTGCTGCTGGTCATGCGCATGCTGGGTGAAATGGCCATCGCCAACCCCAATAGCGGCTCGTTCTCCACTTATGCCTCCGAGGCCATCGGCCCATGGGCCGGTTTCACCATCGGCTGGCTGTACTGGTGGTTCTGGGTGCTGATCATCCCGGTCGAGGCCATCGCCGGCGCCGATATCCTGCATGCCTACTTCCCAGGCGTGCCGTCCTGGCTGTTCGCCTTCCTGATCATGCTCGTGCTGTCGGGCAGCAACCTGGTCAGCGTGAAGAACTTCGGCGCGTTCGAGTACTGGTTCGCGCTGATCAAGGTGGTCGCGATCATCGCCTTCATCGCGGTCTGCAGCCTGGCCGTGTTCGGCTTCTGGCCGTTGGCCGAGGTGTCCGGCATCAGTCGCCTGTGGGCCAGCGGTGGGTTCATGCCCAACGGCTTCGGTACCGTGCTGGGTGGCGTGCTGATCACCATCTTCTCGTTCTTCGGCGCCGAGATCGTCACCATTGCTGCCGACGAAACCGCCAACCCGAAAGACAAGATCCGCCGTGCCACCAACCTGGTGGTGTACCGCATCGCAATCTTCTACCTGGCGTCGATTTTCCTGGTGGTGTCGCTGGTGGCCTGGAACGACCCTGGCCTGAAAGCGGTGGGCTCGTTCCAGCGCGTGCTGGAAGTGCTCAACGTGCCGGGCGCCAAGCTGCTGGTCGACCTGGTAGTGCTGGTGGCGGTGACCAGCTGCATGAACTCCGGCCTCTACACGGCTTCGCGGATGCTCTATTCGCTGGGTGCCCGCGGCCAGGCGCTGAGCATGACCAAGCGCATCTCCGGTGCTGGCGTGCCGACCGTGGCGGTGCTTCTCTCGACCCTGGCAGGCTTCGTCGGTTGCTTCGTCAACTATGTGCTGCCGGGCAAGGTCTTTGGCTTCCTGCTGTCCACCACCGGCGCCATCGCCTTGCTGGTGTACCTGGTGATCGCCGTGTCGCAGCTGCGCATGCGCGCCCGCGCCGAGCGGGAAGGGCGCCCGCTGGAGTTGAAGATGTGGCTGTTCCCGTGGCTGACCTGGCTGGTGATCGGCACCATCGTCATGGTCCTGGGCTACATGCTGTTCAGCGACGCCTACCGCTACGAGACACTGATGACCGCGGGCGTGACCCTGTTCATCGTGCTGGTGTCGCTGACCCAGAAGGGCGCCAAGGTGGTTGCCCAGCCGGCCTGAGCTTTGTGTTTAAATGGGGGCGTTTCGCGCCCCCAATTCCAACAAGCACAGGCTGCGCATGAACGAATATCCCCTTTCCCTCCAAGCCCTCGCTGCCCCCGAAGGCACCTGCTTCGGTTGCGGTTGTTCCCACCCCTCCGGCCTGCACCTGCAGAGCCACTGGGATGCCGACGGTATTCACCTGCTGTGCCGGCACTCACCCGACAGCACCTACATCGGCTGGCCCGGCCTGGTCTATGGCGGCCTGCTGGCGATGCTGGTCGACTGCCATTCGAACTGGACCGCCATGGCCTACCACTACCGCGCCGAAGGCCGCGAAGCGGGCAGCCTGCCGCGCATCGATTGTGTCACCGGCAGCCTCGGGCTCAATTACCTCAAGCCCACGCCCATGGGCGTAGAGCTACTGCTCAAGGCGCGTGTGGAAGGTGAAGTCGGGCGCAAGACCCGGGTCGTCTGCGAGGTCTGGGCAGGCGATGTGTTGACGGTCAGCGCCGACTCGGTGTTCGTGCGGGTGGACACCGAAAAACTCAAGCTCAAGGCGCATGGTCAGGCGTAGATGGAGATAACACTTCAAGGTCCCAGCACTGCACCTGGACTTTCTCATCATCATGTTCCCAGGTGAACTTGAACTCTCCTTTTAACGAGCGTTGGTTAAACTCGATCGATTCGAGAGTGAACTCACCGTTTTCAATCGGCTGGACATCACGATTGTAGAGGCCGAATTCGATTAGCAGACGATCTTCACGATCATCGTCGCCATCAAGTCGGTATGTGCCTTTCTTCGGTGCATTGTTTCCCGTCAAGCGCAGCCAGTATTGAGGTCGCTGATTGTGCTCTTCAGTGATGGCTTCGATATCGAAGCCATCCTCCCACCAGTCTTGCCGATAAACTGTAAATTGCGCTGGCGAGGTTCCTGTCCGTCCATTGAGCATCAGGTTGATTTCGAGTGTCTTGGGCATGGTCCGTTCCTCTGGGGCCCGCACAGATTGCGCGGTGCTCACAGCTGGACGGTATGACCAGAGCATAGGGGTGTCTACTGGTAGTAATGCCAGGTAGAGGAGTACTCGATTCTGCTCAGACTTGCGCTTAGAGTGATGAATTTCACTCCTGCAGGAACCGAGCATGACCGATCTGAGCGCTTTCCCCATCACCCACAAATGGCCTGCGAAGCATCCTGAGCGCCTGCAACTGTACTCGCTGCCCACGCCCAACGGCGTCAAGGTGTCGATCATGCTGGAGGAGATCGGCCTGGCCTACGAGCCGCACAAGGTCAGCTTCGACAACGATGATCAACTGAGCCCCGAGTTCATTTCGCTCAGTGCCAACAACAAGATCCCGGCGATCCTCGACCCCAATGGCCCAGGCGACCAACCGTTGCCGCTGTTCGAGTCGGGGGCGATCCTGCAGTACCTGGCAGAAAAGAGCGGCAAGTTGCTGAGCCCGGATCCGGCCCAGCGCTACCAGACCCTGCAGTGGCTGATGTTCCAGATGGGCGGCATCGGGCCGATGTTCGGCCAGGTCGGCTTCTTCCATTTCTTTGCCGGTAAGGAATACGAAGACAAGCGCCCGCGTGACCGTTACGTCAACGAATCGAAGCGCCTGCTGGGTGTGTTGGACCGCCACTTGAAAGGGCGTGAGTGGATGGTCGATGAATACAGCATCGCCGACATTGCCATCTTCCCTTGGGTGCGCAACCTGGTGGAACGCTACAACGCCCGCGAGCTGGTGGGCTTCGATGAATTCAAGGACGTGCAGCGGGTGCTGGCGAAGTTCCTCGAGCGGCCAGCGGTGCAGCGTGGCCTGAAAATTCCTGGCTGATCAGAAAACCTGGCTCAGCAGCCAGTACAGGCTGCCGGCCAACAGCATTGCCGCCGGCAGGGTCAGCACCCAGGCCATCAGCAGGTTGATCAGCGTGCGCTGCTGAATCCCCGAGCCGTTGGCGACCATGGTCCCGGCCACCCCCGAACTCAGCACGTGGGTGGTCGACACCGGCAGCCCGAACATGTCCGCCGCACCGATGGTGCACATGGCGACCACTTCCGCCGAAGCCCCCTGGGCATAGCTCAGGTGGGTCTTGCCGATCTTCTCGCCCACCGTCACCACGATACGTCTCCAGCCGACCATGGTCCCCAAGCCCAGGGCGATGGCCACCGCCACCTTGACCCACAGCGGGATGTAGCGGGTTGCGTCGTCCAGTTGCGTCTTGAACGCCAGCACCTGGCTGCGAGTGTCGGCGTCAAATGCCACCAGCTGTTTCTTTTCGATCAGGCGGATGGTTTCGCTGGCCAGGTACATGTCGTTGCGCACGTTGGCCATGGCTTCGGCTGGCACGCGCTTCAGTGAACCGTAGCCTTTGACCTGGTCACCGATCTGGCCGGTGAGCGCGGCCAGTGCCGGTACCAGTTGCGGGGTGGCCTTGGGTTCGGCGATGAAGGCGGTCAATGCCTGGCGCGGGTCGCCGGAGGCCGGCATGGGCGTGGTGTCGACCAGCGCCTGGCGGGTGACTTCGGCAACGGCAAAGAACTGCAGGGCCTGCTCGCTGGGCATGGTCTTGTTCAGGGCATAAGCCATCGGCAGGGTGCCGACCAGAATCAGCATGATCAGGCCCATGCCCTTCTGCCCGTCGTTGGAGCCATGGGCGAACGACACGCCGGTGCACGTCAGGATCAGCACCCCGCGGATCCACCACGGTGGCGGCGTGCGGCCTTCCGGCGCCTGGTACAACGCCTTGCGCTTGACCAGCGCGCGCAGTGCCAGCAGCAGCACGGCAGCACAGGCAAAGCCGATCAGCGGCGAGAACAGCAGGGCATAGCCGACCTTGCTGGCCTGCACCCAGTCGACCCCGCTGGTGCCGTCACGCCCATGCATCAGCGCGTTGGCCACGCCGACGCCGATGATCGAGCCGATCAGTGTGTGCGAAGAGGACGCCGGCAGCCCCAGCCACCAGGTGCCGAGGTTCCAGATGATCGCCGCCAGCAGCAAGGCAAAGACCATGGCGAAGCCAGCCGAGGAACCAACCTGTAGAATCAGCTCTGCCGGCAACAGGGCGATGATGCCGAACGCCACCGCGCCACTGGAAAGCAACACGCCGAGAAAGTTGCACAAGCCGGACCAGACCACCGCCACCGGTGCCGGCAGCGAGTGGGTGTAGATCACCGTGGCCACCGCGTTGGCGGTGTCATGGAAACCGTTGACGAATTCGAAGCCCAGGGCAATCAGCAGCGCCAGGCCGAGCAGCAGGAACGGCGTGACGGTAGTGATCGCCGTACCACTGGCAGTCACGTCCTGCTTGAGGCTCCAGGCGGTATAGGCGATGCCGGCCAGCAGCAAGCCGAAGAACAGTAAAGGGGTGGCGCGCCCGGGTTTATGGGAAAGTTGCGGGCGAGAGTCGCGGTGGGCCAGTGGCGGCTGGCTGGCCAGGGACGGGGTTGCCATGGGGGCTCCGATTGGCGTCGGCGAGGGTGGCTCTGAGCATAGAAACAATTCCCCGGCTGGGCGTGACCTCGGTCAATGAATTACCTAGGCTCAAGACAGACGGTCATGGCAGGAGAACCCTATGATTCGCTGCAAGCGCGTCTACGACGCGCCAGAGACGGAAGATGGCCAGCGCGTGCTGGTCGACCGCCTGTGGCCGCGCAACAAGCGCAAGGACGAACTGCATGGCGAGTGGTTCCGCGACGTGGCGCCATCCACGCAATTGCGCAAAGCGTTCCACCAGGGCGAGGTGGATTTCGCCGGGTTTACCGAGCGTTATCGGCAGGAGCTGGCGGCACACCCGGAGCACTGGTACCCGCTGCTCGATCTTGCGGGCAAAGGCAACCTGACCTTGCTGTATGCCGGCAAGGACAGCGAGCACAACAATGCCCAGGTGCTCGCGGCCTGGCTGGAAGACGAACTGGAGCGGCGTGGCCCGGGCAGCTCGCCGGTGTGTTATGCCCGTTGAGCTAATCGCCGCGAGCGACGCTTGGCGCACCTTTGCCCGCGACCTCACGCGGCGGGCGATGCTGCCCTATTACCGCGAGTTCAGTCTGCTGTGGATCGAGGAAGCGTTCGACGAAGCCTGGGGCTGGCGCGAGCAGTGGCTGGTGATGGAAGGGGAGACCGTGCTGGGATTCTGCAGCCTCAGCCAGGACCGGCAGGCGTTGTTCATTCGTGAGTTGCACCTGGTGCCGGAACATCGGGGGCGCGGGGTGGGCAGTCAGGTGCTGGAGACGCTGGCTGACTGGGCGGCGCAGCGGCGGCTGCCGCTGTTGAGGCTGATGGTGTTCAAGAGCAACCCGGCGCGGCAGCTCTACCTGCACCATGGGTTCGTCGAGATGGGTGAGGATGACTGTTTTGTGAGGATGCAGCGGGTGATCGGTTGACCTGTGCCGGCCTCTTCGCGGGTAAACCCGCTCCCACAGGGTTCACCACAGGTTTGAATGCTGTGAGGTTCATGTGGGAGCGGGTTTACCCGCGAGGAGGCCGGTGCAGTTAAAGCAAATGCTGGATCATTGCTGCCTCACCCGCACAGTCTCACCCTGGCGAACTGTGGCCTCGAGCAACTGGCCCTGCAACGGCAACAAATCCCCGATCAACAGGTTCTGCAGCAACGGCTTGCCCTCGAAGCGGTTGCCTCCGAGCACCACATCGCGCATTCCCTCCACCCGCACCAGCGCCTTGCCGACCCGGCCCAGGCGATTGCCGCTGAGCAGCAAGGGCCCGGCCAGCGGCGTGGCATTGCGCAGGCTGATGGCATATTCCGCGGTATTACCGATGCGGTTGTCGAGCAGCGCCACCGCGCCGACCTCGCTGGCATCCACCGCGCTGCCCTGGCTGCTGGCCAGCAGGTTGTCGTCGATCACCAGCGGCGCCGCCACGGTGGGTGCCAGGTTGCGCAGCTGGATGGCATTGCCCCGGCTGTCACCGATGCGGTTGCCGGCCAGCAGCACTGCGCCTTGTTGCTCGCTGACTTCGATGGCGGCCTTGGTCGCGCCGAGGATCAGGTTGCCTTCGACCAGGGCGCGGGTCTGGCCACGCAGGCGCACGCCACTGTTGTTGTCGATGCCGCGCAGCTGGTTGCCCTGCAGCCTGACCTGGCTGTTCTGCACGTCGATGGCGTACTGCTGCGACTGCCCGAACTGGCTGCCGGTGATGGTCGCCTGGCTGTGTTGCAGCTCCACCGCGCTGGACATCTCGCTGAACTGGCTGTCGCGGATGATCAGCGTGGCCGGGCGCGTGCTGGCCGCCTGCTGGGTGCTCAAGGCCGTGGTCAGGCCACGGGAAAGATTGGCGTTGTAGCCCAGGCGCTTGAGCGTCGAGCCGATCACCTGGGTATGGCTACCGGCCCAGGCCACCACGAAGGGCCGCCAGGCCCTGTCGGTGCTGCCCGGCTTGTCGCCGGCCATGCTCTCCAGGCTGGACTGGTTGAGCCCGAGCCAGCCTTGGTTGATCAGCGCCGTGCCGGAGAAACTCGAGAGGTACAGGCTGGTGCCTTCGAGCACCAGCCCCGCATCGCTGGCGATCATCAGCGGGTAGCTGAGCAGGTAGCCATCCTTGTAGCGCTTGAGGATGCGCGGATCGTTCAGGGCGTCGTGCAACTGCGCCAGGGTGATGCTGCCACCGCGCAGCATCACCACTTGCGGGTGGTGCGCCTGGTAACCGGCGATGGCGCGGAACAGGCCATTGTTGACGAATGGCTCGAACGGCCAGCTGCCCGCCTGGGACGAGAACATTGGCTGCAGGCTGACGCTGGCGCGCCCGGCCGGGCGTGGCCGCTCGGCCTGCTGGAAGGCCACGGCCTGGCGCACCTGCTGGCGCAGTTGTTCGGCCTTGAGCTGGCGTTGCTCACCGGGCAGGGTATCCACGGTCTGGTTGACCGGCAGCGCTTGGCTGGCGGCGTGGGCAGCGCCGGCCAGGCACAAGGCGGCCAGGCAGGTGAAGGAAAAGCGGGCGAGGGCGGCCATGGGTCAGCTCCTTGATCCGGGCAGAGGGGGGTAGAACGGTTTGATCGGGCCACCGAGCTGGCTGTAGTTGTCCACCTCGCCGTCTTCGTTGTCGTACAGCTGGCGCGCCAGGGCATGGCCGGGGTTGCGCTGCAGGAACGGGATCAGCCAGGCCAGTTTGTAGGGCGCGACATCCACCTGGGATTTGCCTGTGAGTTCGGGCAGGCCATCAGGGGCGAGCACGCTGCGCGCGGCGAAGTTGGCCAGCAGGTCGAGGGTCTGCTGATCGTCGGCGCTCCATGGCAAACCGTTGGCGCGAGCCGATTCGGCCAGCAGCACCAAGGGGACCAGCGCGTACTGGCTGTAAGTGGCGGCCAGTTTGCCGCGCTCCACTTCCAGCGGCAGATAGGCGTAGCTGGCGTCAGCGGAGCGCACGGCCTGGGCCAGGCCGCGGCGCAGGTTGCCGTCGGCCCACTGGATGAAGTCGTCGCGCCCGACCAGCATGCCGGTAGCGGCCACGGCCCAGGCCGCCCAGTAGTCGTGATTATTGAACTTGATCCGGGTAGCGCTGCGCCGGGGTGCGTACTCGGCGATCACTTGCTCGGCCAGGCGGCTGAACCAGCTGCGCTGTGCCGGGCTCAGTTGCAGCTTGCCGTCGGCTGCGGACTGGGTCAGCAGCACGGCGCCGGCCATGGCGGCCAGCGCCCACTTGCGGGCCGCCATGCCGGTGCCGCTGGCATCGGGGTTGAGCAGGGCACCGGCTGCCGCCCATGCCTGCAACCATTGGTCCTGGCAGGCCAGGGCCATGTTGGCGTCCTGCGGCTTCTTCGCCCGCTGAAAGCGTTTGCTGGCATAGATCAGGCCACCGACGAACTGCTTGACCTGCTTGGCGATCTGCTCGCTGTCGGCGTCGGGGCTGCTGCGCAGGGTCGACTTGCTGGCGTCGCGCTGGTCGTACTTGCTTTCCAGGTGCAGGCTGCCGGTGTAGGGCGCTGGCGGCTGCTGGCTGCAGGCCAGGGTGCGGTAGTCGGCGATCATGGCTGACTGTGGCGTGCTGTGGGCGGGCCAGATGGACTGGGCCGCCTGAGATTGGGGGCTCAGCAGGAACAGCGTGAGCAGGATTGGGGCCGCTTTGCGGCCCTTCGCGGGCAAGCCCGCTCCCACACCGATTCGTGTGGCTGACGCGGTCGAGGTAGGAGCGGGCTTGCCCGCGATGGGCTGCAGAGCAGCCCCATCAATGGAGGTCAAAGGCACAGGCGAGTCTCCACATCGGTCGCCGTGGTCCCGGGCTTGGTCGGCTCCATGAACACCGACAGCAGGTTGGCCCCGGCAAACTCCGGTGCCTTGCTCAGCTCCAGGTAGTACTGGCCACCGGTCACCACCGCGTCGCGGCGGAACCACACCTTGTCCCGCGCCCCATTGTCGTAATAGACGATGATGTAGAAGTCCTTGACGTTCTTGTCGCTCAGGCGAATGTCGAGAAAACCCTTCGACAGTGCCTGGCGGCCACTGCCGGCATTGCTCAGCAGTTCGATGCGCTCACCCACTTTCAATGCCGGGCGCTGCAGCTTCGCGCCGAGCACTTCCCGGCCTGCCGAACAACCGCCCTGGACTGCCGGCACCAGCTGGCGGTACATCAACGGCGAGTCGAGCCGGTAGTTGGCCGGCAGTTCCCAGACGATCAGCTTGGGCGGTGCCTTGGGCTTGTAGTCGCTCGACAACAGGTACTCCAGCAGCGAGCCATCCTCGCCCACTCCAGGCAGGGCGTAGTTGAGGATGTCGACATTCAGGTACTGCTTCAGGTAGCCATCGAAGTTGAACTGCTTGCTCTCGTCCTCACGGGCCGCGGCATTACTGTCGCCGACCAGGATGACCTGCGGGTCCGGTGCTTCATCGAACAGCGCGTCGGCGCCAGCCGCCACCGGGATGGTCTGGTAGCCGCGCACATACTGGAAACCGTAGTTGTTGCCGCAGATGCTGCTCAGCGCCAGGTTCATCGTGCCGTCCTTGGGCACCATCACGCCCGGCTCGGTACGGTATGCCTTCTTGGTCAGCCCGGCATAGAACGGCTGGCGGCGGATTTCCTCGGCCATCAGTCTGGCCGTGGCCTCGGCGCCGCTGGGCGTCCAGTGGTGGTCGCGGCGGAAGAAGTACTCGCCTTTCGGCGGCTGTTGCACCAGCTGCATCATCGGCGCCACCACCGCGCCGCCCTGGCGCAACTGGCCGAGGAAGTTACCAAGGTTGTTGCTGGCGCGGGCGTAGTCGAAGCCATGCAACTGGTCGGCGAACAGCTTGTCGCGGTGCATCAGCCCGCGGGTCGGCTGGATCGCCATGGCCACGTGGATGCCCTGGCGTTCGAAGGCCTGCATCAAGCGGGCGAACTCCGGGCGCATCGGCGCGGGGATGCCAAAGTCATTGGTCAGGTCGACGGCCGAGCGGAACAGCCAGCGATCCTTGCCAGGGACGATCTCGCGCATCAGTTTCATGCGCCCCTCGGCATAGCGTTGCGGGTCGCTCAAGGCCGGGCAAACCATGCACTGCAGGTTCTCGCAACCAGGCCCGGCCACCTGGGCAGCCGGGGCTGGCTGCGCGGCCAGGGCCGGCAGGCTGAGCAAGGCCAGGGCAGCGCTCAGGCCAAAAGGAACAAGGGTCTTCATGTGCCATTCATCCTTGCAGGGCATTCATCACTCGGTCGGGTCGATGCTGTTGGCGATGGTCATGCTGCGGTTGCCGGGTAGCAGCACGTAGCTGTACGAACGGCCCTTCTTGAGGAACTGCTCGTCGAAGCTGGCGACCTTGGTGTCCTGCTGGTAGGCGGCGAAGTCGATCTTGACCTCGTTGACCATGCGCGTGCCGGTCTCGCCGTTGCCGAGTGCCTCGACCACTTCGTGCTTGCCATCGGAGGTCTTCAGCGCGGCCTGGTTGGCGGTCAGGTTGTAGAACGCGATCTGCGCCTTCTTCGGCTCGTTGACGTACTTGTCGCTGATCAGTTTCAGCTGCTTGCCGTCGTAGACCACCGTACTGGCTGCATTGGCCTTCAGCTGCGGTTCGATCGACTGGCTGCCGACGGCGATCTTGTGCGGCCCGGCAGGGGTGAAGCGGTAGCCGCTGAGCTGGCCGGCGGCAACCCGTTGCGGGTTGACCTTGCCGCTGAGGGTGACGTCGATGTTGCGCTCGGACAGGTTCAGCACCCGGACGAACGCCGAGTCGGCCGGGGCCACGGCATCGTAAAGGTCGGCGTTGCCTTCGGCGGCCAGGGCAGCCTGGCTGGCGGCGGCCAGGGCGATGGCGGTGAACAGTGGGGCAAGTTTCATCAGGCTCTCCTTGAATCGTCAGAAATGCTGGGGCGCCGCGCTGCGGCTGAGCGAGCCGGGGCGGTGGGCGAGCAAGGTGCGCAGGGGGAATTCCCAGACCACGGTGTCGATCTGCGTGTTGGCCAGCTCGTCACTGGCAAGGAACTGGTTCATCGCCTCGAACGGGCCGCGGGCTTCCACGGCAATGCTCAACAGGTCGCGGTTGAGTGCCTCCTTGAGGAAGCCGACAAAGTTCCAGTCGTCGATCTTGCTGTAGCTGGTGCCGACCAGCAGCAGGCTCTGGTTTGCCTCGGCGAACAGGTCGTCGGCGCCTTGTTCGGCCTTGAGGGTTTCGTACAAGGCGATCGGGTTGGGGCCGAACTGCGGCGCCAGGCGCGCATGGTCGAACTGGATGTAGTTCATCAGGTCGCCCTTGATGCTCTTCTCACCGGCCTTGCGCGACACGTACACCTGGTCGCCCAGCAGTTGCGGGCGCTGGCGTGCCAGTTCGTAGGCCGACAGCCGCGCGCCTTCCGGGCTCCAGTGGGTGTCGGACTTGAGGAACAGCGGCGGGCCTTCGAGGTTGGCGAGAAACGCGGCGCGTAGCGGTACCACGTCCAGATGGCGGTTTTGCAGCTCACCGACGAAGTGGTCGTAGAGGCTGGTCACCCGTGGGTCGAAGGCATGCTTGGCATGCGCCGCGTACACATCCAGCTTCATCGGCAGCGGCAGGATCACCAGCTGCTTGCCGTGCTCGGCCAGTTGCGTGCGGACCTTGGCGATCTGCTCCAGCTGGCTCGCCACGTTGGCCTCGAGGTCGTTGGGCACGCGGTATTCCTGGTTGGTGTAGAGCCAGCCATCCTTGCCCAGCACCACACCCTTGGTGCCTTCGCCGAACAAGTGGAACTGGGCATCGGCCCACAGTTCCACCGACGGCTCACGCAGGAAGAAGCGCTTGTCGTAGGCCTGCTCGAACTTGCGCAGCAGCTTGCCATCGACGAACAGGTTCCAGGTGTCGGTCGAGGTGCGAGCAAAGCTGAACACCGGCGGCAGCGAATAGATGAACATCGCCGCCAGCACCACCGCGAACAGAATGCCATTGGCCTTGCTGGCCGAATTCATCACCGGGTACATGGCAGGCTCCTAGAACTGGAAATACAGGAAGGGTGAGAACGAGTTGGCCGCCAGGCTGCTGAGCGCCAGCAGGAAGCCGCCCCACAGCAGCACACTGTGCAGCGCGCCGACGTGGCGCATGAAATAGTCTTCCTTGTTGCCGGCGTAGAAACGCACGTTGTTGATCCCGGCCAGCACCAGCCAGGCCAGCGCCACCAGGGCAAAGGCCATGGCCATTTTCGAGGCGCCGAGCACGTACAGTTCCAGCGAGCCGAAGCCGTTGAAGCCGAACAGTGCCTTGTAGATGTCGATGCTGTGGCGCAGGTCCATGGTGAAGAACAGCGGCATGCTCAGCAGGATCAGCACCCCGGTGCGCAGGTTGCGGCCTGGGTGGTAGGGCGTGGTGACCTTGGTCGCCAGGTTGAACTTGCGTTCGATGACCATGCCCACGCCGAAGAACAGCCCCCAGCAGATGAAGGCGAAACTCGCGCCGTGCCACAGGCCCGAAAGCAGCATGGTCCAGATCAGCGCCGGCAAGGCGCCGGCCACGCGCTTGCGCACCAGCGGCATGTACACGTAGTCGCGCAGGAAATGCGCCAGGGTCATGTGCCAGCGTGCCCAGAATTCGGTGATGCTCTGCGCCACGTAGGGCTGGTTGAAGTTCTCCGGGAAGCGGAAGCCCATCATCAGTGCCAGGCCCAGGGCCATGTGGCTGTAGCCGGCGAAGTCGAAATACAGCTGCAGGGTGGAGATCACCAGGCCGAACCAGGCATCGCTGAACTGCAGCGTGCCTTCGCTGACGAACAGCACGTTGATCGGGGCCAGGCGGTCGGCGATCAGCACCTTCATGATGAAGCCGAGCATGAAGCGGCACACGCCCAGCGAGAACAGCTCCAGCGAATGGCTACGCTCGCGCAGCTGCGGCGCCAGCTGGCTGTAGCGCAGGATCGGCCCGGCTACCAAGTGCGGGAACAGCGCGACGAAAGCGGCGAAGTCGATGAAGTTGCGGGTTGGCGTGGCGTCCTTGCGGTAGATGTCGACGATGTAGCTCAGGGCATGGAACACGTAGAACGAAATGCCCAGCGGCAGGAAGATGTTTTCCAGCGTCCAGGTGTTGATGCCCAGCGGCGCCAGCAGCAAGGCCAGCACCTCGGCGCCGAAGTTGGCGTACTTGAAGTAGCCCAGGGTCGACAGGTTGCCGGCCACGCCGACCCACAGAAGACGCAGGGCCAGGCGCTTGTCGCCGGCATCCAGGCGTGCCTTGATGCGCAGGCCGAACCAGTAATTCCAATAGGTGATGCCGACGAACAGCAGGAGGAAGTCCGGCCGCCACCAGGCGTAGAAAATGTAGCTGGCGGCCACGATCACCGTCGAACGCCACTGCGCCTTGGCCAGGAAATACACGGCCAGGAACAGCGGCAGATACAGGAACAGGAACACATTGGAGGCGAAGATCATGGCACGGCCCTTCCTTAGTAACTGATCACCACGCCGACGCTCAGCTGGTAGTCATCACCGGTTTGCAATGCACTGCCGGCATTGAGGTAACTGGCACTGACCAGCGCGTTGACGTCCAGGTGCTTGCCGTCGATAGCCACCGGAAACATCTTCCAGTAGTAGTTGAGGTCGATCATCTGCCCGACATTGCGCCCGTTGCCGTTGCTGCCCTGGTTGATGGCGCGATTGCGCTGCGAACGCTGGTCGCCGTTCATGCGGATCGGCAGGGTGCCATCGGCATCGCGCAGGTCCAGCTGGGTCACCCGCAAGTCCAGTGCGCTGCGCGGGGTAGGGCGGGTCTCCACGGCAAAGCCGTAGTAGCTCAGGTTGCGCAGGTCGAGGGCGACGAACGAGCTGGTCAGGCGGGTGCTGTAGGAGCCGGTGCGGGTGATGCGGTCGGACTGGATGGCGTTCAGGCGGAAGCCGTCGTTCTCGTCGCTGGGCTTGTCGGTCAGGCCACCTCGCAGTGCCACGCGCGGGGTCCAGGCCAGATCGTCAAAGCGCTTGCCGACTTCGCCGAGGACCGCCCAGCCCTTGCTGCTGTGGCCGGTGGTGGTGACGCCGTTGCCGTCGGTGTTGTCCATCTTGCCGTCCAGCGCCGCCAGTTCCAGGTGGTAGTCGCTGAGCACTGGGTAGGCGAGGTTGTCGCCCTTGAAGAACAGCCCGTAGCGCATGCCCTTGAAGTCGTAACGGTCGCCGGCGTCGTGGCCGCTGTGGTCGTTCTCGTGCATCAGGCGCACACCGACCTGGTTGTTCTGGCTCCAGCGGTAGGCGTACTGGCCCATCAGGTAGGTGGTGCGCTCCTCGCTGTCGGCCAGGCGGTTGACGTCGGTGTTGTAGTTGTGGAACTTCTGGCCGACGGCGACGAACGCCTCGCTGAAGGTGTCCTGATAGTTGAAACGCAGCGACTCGAGGCTGTCGTCCCACCAGATGCCGTAGTCGTCATAGAAGCGTTGGCGGCCGAACGATGCAGAGAAGCGCGGGTCGTCGCCGATCAGGTTGCGCTTGACGTACAACTCGCGCAGTTCGGCGTACCAGCCTTCGGGCTGCTCGCGTTCGTTGGCGTTGGATGCCTCGTTGGTCAGGTTGCTCGACTGGCTGGAGTCGTAGTTCAACCACAGGCGGCCGTAGACCGTCCACTTGGCCCAGCGCTTTTCCGGCGAGTACCAGGCGAACGATGGCTCGTAACGCAGGCTGTAGAACATCTCGCGGTCGCTGCCGACCTGGGAGTCTTCAGGGCCGTAGCCGGTCTGTACGGTGAGTTTGTTGAACACTTCCGAGGTGATCACCGGCTCGCTGCCATCCCGTGCAGTGACGCGCACCGGTTCGTTGCTGTCGGCCTCGGGGCCGGTGATTTCTTCTGCGGCGAACGCCGCCGGCAGTGGCGCCAGGGCCAGCAGGGCGCCGAACAGGGGGTGATGCGCTTTCACAGGGTGGCCTCCTTGAACAGCCCGTTGCGAGCGGCCAGGGCACGCTCGATGTCATCCTTTGGCAGGGTCTTTTCCAGCCGCCTGATCAGGCTGCGCGCGCTGCGTTCACCCAGGTCGAAGGCGACCCGGGCATAGGTGTAGGCCTTGACCGGGTCGTGGCACAGGGCACGGCCATAGGCGTGCAGGGTGGCCATGCGGTACCAGGCGGCGGTGTTGCCCTTGTCGGCTTCGGCCTGGAACAGCGCCAAGGCCTTTTCCTGGTCAGGCTGGTCTTCGACGCCCTTGCTGTAGTACTCCCCCAGCAGCAGGCCGGCACCGGGGTAGCCGTTGGCGCGCAGTTCATCGATCAGGGCGCGGGCTTTGTCCGGGTCCAGGGTCAGCCAGTTGTTGACCATGTAGAACTGCGCCTGCAAGGCTTTGGCCCGGGTGGGTTCGCGCTCGCGCACCTGGTCGATCAGCGCCTGGGTTTCCTCGGCGTTGTGCTCGGTCGGGTTGGAGATCATGTAGTTGGCCTTGGACACCATGGCCGGCACGAAGCCGCGGGCCACGGCCACATCGCGCCAGCGCTGGACGCGGGCGGTCGCCAGGTTCAGTGCGTCGTCCTGCGCCTTTTCGCGCGCCTGTTGCTCGGGCGTCGGTGGCAGCTTTTCGGCCCCGGGTGCGCTGGCCTGGTTCTCGTAGCGGTCGGCTTCCTGTTCGGCGCGCTGCACGCTGGTGATGCTGTCGAGCAGCGCGGCGACGCGGTGGATGATCTCCACCGGCAACTGCTCGCGCTCTGGCTCGAGCTGGTCGGCGAAGGGCGGGAACAGGCGGTCCTGCTGTTCGCCGAGGAACGCGTAGTAGCGGTCCAGGGCGCGCACGTCCACGCGCACCGCCTGGCGATACCAGCGCTCGGCGCCGGCACGGTCACCCTGGCGTTCGGCAAGCACGGCGTGGTACAGCGCAGGAAGGCAGTTGAGCAGGCAGGCCTGTTCGTACAGGGCCAGCAACTGCGCCGCCTGGGCGGTGTCGACCAGCTCCGGGTAGGTCAGGAACACTTCCAGCGTGGTGCTGGTGTTGCGTGGGTCGAGGTTGGCCGGGTAGCGCGTCAGTGCCTGGGCCATCCACGGCCGCAGCGCCTCGCGCAGGCTTGGGGTGCGGTCGATCAGGCGGGCCAGCGAAGCCAGTGCCGGGACCATGCCATGGCCGTCGGCAAAGGCCTTCTGGTACAGCGCCACCACTTCCGCGCGGCTGGCATCTTCGCGCCCGGCCAGCACATCACCCAGCAGCAGGGTACTGGCCAGGTCGCCACGGGCAGCCAGTTCGCGCAGGTCGGTAGTGACCTCGGCCGACGGGTCCTTGTACAGCGCGTAGCGGATCTGCTCCAGGCTCTGCCCGGCGCTGGCCGAGCTGGCGCAGGCCAGGGCCAGGCCAGCCAGCAAAAGGCGGGGGGGCTTATTGGCGGTCATGGCGTCATCGTCCTCGGCCGTTTAGCGCGCTGCGCCGAACGGCAGGCCCATGAACAGATCGACCGCTACCGCTTTCTGGTAGGCCGCCGCCGGCAACGGGCTGTCAGGCTGGATGGTCAACGCCAGGTTGCGGTTGACCTCATCGACCCGTGCGTCGACCACCTTGCCGCTGTAGTGCTGGTCGAGGCCGAACACCTGCATGTCCACCGACTTCACCCGGTCGACATCGGCGAGCTTGTCGAACGGCACATTGGCGCGTACGAACAGGCCCTGGTCCTTGGGCAGCAGGTGCATCAGCGCGGCCTCTTTATAGCCGTAGCCGTCCAGGCGTTGGTTCGGGTAGTAGACCGTGCAATCGCACGGGCTGTTGATCACGGTCTCGATGGTGGCGCGGCCGAGCAGGGTCTGCAGGTCACCCGGCGACAGGTCGGCGACCGCCTTCATGTCGGCCGGGCTGGTGAAACTGGTGGCCAGCTGCGTGGAGATGCTGGCCAGCGGCTGGCCGGCCTGCACTTCGGTGGCGCCGGCGGGCAGCAGGTACTTCACATAGCCGTTGTCGGGCATGCTGATGACCTGGGCGTTGGTCGCCACCTGGGCCTGCAGCGCCGGGATGCGGAAGAACAGCAGGTAGCCCTTGTAGCCGACGAAGGCCAGCGCGGCGACGCCAGCGGCGGTGTACAGCAAGGTGCCGGTCAGGGCCTTGAGGCGGGCGCCCGGGGTGCGTGCGCTGGCGTACTTGTGCTTGCGTTCCTTGATGTAGTTCTCGCGCTGCATGACATTGAACAGGCCGTTGATGTCGGCGATCTCGCCGGACATGTAGGCGCTGATCAGGTAGCGCAGGATGTCGCGCTTCTGTGCATCGAGTTCGACGAACTGCGCGCCCACTTCGCTGCCACGCTGGGAGACGATGCGGATCTTGCTGTCGATGTTCAGGTCGACCTGGTTCAGGCGCAGGCGGATCGAGGCGTCGTACAGCGTGCCGACGTTCAGCGGCGCGTCGTGGATCAGGCCCAGCCCGCCCAGGGAAATATCCTGCAAGGCGACTTCGAACGGGGCCTGGCCGGCACTGGCCAGGCGCACCCGTGCGTTCATCCGTGTGCGCACGTACTGGCGCTCGTCGACCGCCTCGTGGACGATGTTGGCCGCTGTCTTGCCCGGGGCCGCGGGAATGTTCGTGGTACTCATGTGCAGGCGCCTTTCCTTAACGTTGCGGTTTCTTAATGAGAGAGTCCGAGGAGAACGGTAATGACCCCGAAGAAGATCGCGATCGACGAGCACAGCATCGCCTTCGAGGACCAGCGGTTGAGGCTGGCGTCGAAGTCGACGCTGCCAGTGGCCAGGGTGGTCTTCTGTCGCGTCCAGCTTTGCTGGTCCATGTGGAACATCGCGTAGACCTTCATCAGCGAACCGACGATCTGGTTGTAATAAAGAACGAAGGGGTACATCGGGCTGACCGGGTGGCCGGCGAAGACGAACAGCACGGTCACCAGGCTGCGCGAGATCAGCACCCAGAACAGGTACACCAGCAGGTACTGGATACCGAACACCAGGCCGGCCACCACCGAGGCGGTCAGGCCCATCAGGCAGGTCCACATCGACACGCGCTGGTCGAGCAGCACGTACAGGGTGAACAGCCCCAGGCGGGCCCGGCCGAGCAGGGCAGTGGCGCGGAAGTTCTGCCGCAGCGAGTTGCCGTACCAGCGGAACATCAGCTGGCGGGTGGCGATCCAGAAGCTGTCGCTGGGCGGGTGCTCGACGGTCAGGGTATGGCTGTCGGGCACGTAGAAGGTGTTCCAGCCAGCGCGCATCAGGCTCAGCCAGCTCGACTTGTCGTCCCCGGTAAGGAACTGGAAGCGGCCCAGGCGCCAGTGTTCGAGGAAGTCGGCCTCGACGTCGCGGATGAACTCGGGGTCGGTCATCACTTCGGCGCGGAAGAACGACAGCCGCCCGGTCAGGGTCAGCACCCGGTGCGACAGCGCCATCGAACACATGTTGATGTGGCGCTGGACGAAGCGCATCGAGTGCCACTGGCGCATCCAGCGGCTGCCCTCGACTTCGCAGAATTCGTTGGTGGTCAGGCCACCCACGTCTGGCAGCACGGCGAACAGCTTGACCGCTCGCTCGACACAACCAGGCAGCATCATGGTGTCGCCGTCGACCACGCCGACCACGGCGTCACTCAGCGGCATCTGCCGCGACAGCGCGCGGAACGCATGGGCCAGGCCGTCACGCTTGCCGGTGCCCCGGGCGCGGACGATCACCAGCTTGATGTCGTCACGGTCCTTGACCTCGTTGCGCATGATCTGCTTGATGAAGGTCTCGTCGCCTTTCTCGACGATCGAGGCGATCACCGTGCAGGGCACGTTCAGCCGTTGCACTTCCTGGAACACCGACTGGTAGACCTTGAAGGTGGTGGTGGTCGGGATGCGGAAGCTGGTCACCACCATGAACATGTGCGAGGGCAGCGCGGCATCGCCCAGGCGGTCGACCTGCCGGCGCAGGCGCGGAAACTTCCAGTGCAGGAAGTACATGCCGCGCAGGTAATGGACCACGGCATTGCCGTAGCGCCACATGCCCAGCGTGCCGATGATGAAGATGAACAGGTGGTGGTCCGGGTCCAGGTACTGCGGCGCGACCATCTCCGACGCCAGCGCAATCAACCCGGCGAGGCACGCCCAGCCGAAGAAGCTGGCGCCTGCGCGCAGGTAGCCGGGGGCCACGAAGGGCGGTTGCTGTCGATCCATGTCGGCTTGACTCCTGTTTTTGCGGTGCCCGCGCGCCACCCCGCCGAGGCCTGAGCCAATGGCAGGTGGTGCGCGGTGGGTGCCGGGTCGGTTACCAGCAGATGCCTTGGCTGTGGCTGTCGCTCAGGCCGGGCATGAAGCCGACCAGGTCGATCACCTGCTTGCCGTGGCCGCTTTGCAGGGCGCTGGCGAAGCGTGGGTCGTTGTTGCCCAGGACGATCACCTCGGCGTCATCGATCACCTGCTGCAGGTCGCTGTGCAGCAGCGACGAAACATGGGGGATCTTCGCTTCGATGTATTCCTTGTTCGCCCCGTGCACGCGGGCGTATTCGACGTTCTCGTCGAAGATGTGCAACTGGTAGCCCTTGCCGATCAGGCGCTCGGCCAGTTCCACCAGCGGGCTTTCGCGCAGGTCGTCGGTGCCGGCCTTGAAGGCCAGGCCCAGCAGGGCGATCTTGCGTTTGTCCTGGCGCTCGATGAGGTCGAAGGCGTTTTGCACCTGCGAGGCATTGCTGGCCATCAGCGAGTCGAGCAGCGGCGCCTTCACATCCAGGCTGGCAGCGCGGTAGGTGAGGGCGCGCACGTCCTTGGGCAGGCACGAGCCGCCGAAAGCGAAGCCCGGGCGCAGGTAGTAGCGGGACAGGTTGAGCTTGTGGTCCTGGCACACCACATCCATCACCTCGCGGCCATCGACGCCGGCAGCCTTGGCAATGTTGCCGATCTCGTTGGCGAAGGTGACCTTGGTCGCGTGCCATACGTTGCAGGTGTACTTGATCATCTCGGCGACTTCGATCGACTTGCGGATCACCGGTGCCTCAAGGCCGTTGTACAGCGACTCGAGCAGGTCACCCGACTGGCTGTCCAGTTCGCCGATCACGGTCATGGCCGGGAAGTCGTAGTCCTGGATGGCCGTGCTTTCGCGGAGGAATTCCGGGTTGACCGCCACGCCGAAGTCGACGCCGGCTTTCTTACCCGAGTATTGCTCCAGGATCGGGACCACCACGTTCTTTACCGTGCCTGGCAGCACGGTGCTGCGGACCACCACGGTGTGGCGGTTGGCCTTGTCGCGCAGGGCGGTGCCGATTTCCCGGCAGACCGCCTCCATGTACACCAGGTCCAGGTCGCCGTTCTTCTTGCTCGGGGTGCCGACGCACAGCAGCGACAGGTCGCTGGCGAGGATCGCCGCCTGCACGTCGGTGGTGCCGCGCAGGCGGCCTGTGCTGACACCGTCCTGCAGCAGCTGTTCCAGGCCTGGCTCGACGATCGGCGATTTACCCTGGTTGATCAGTTCGATTTTTGCCGGGGAAATGTCCACCCCCAGCACGTGATGGCCGCGGGCCGACAGGCACCCCGCGCAGACTGCGCCTACATAGCCAAGTCCAAAGATACTGATGTTCATACGTCCCTCTCCCTGGGGCACGGCAAAGCCGGCCGAGATACATCGTTCATGAAGTTGTCGAATGGCAGACGCGCAGAAGTAAGCCGCGCTCGAAGTGGCGTTGCAGGCTGTTTCTTAGTGGTCTTTTTACAGCCTAAGGGCGTTTATATTTTTATTGCAAGCGCTGATATTGGGTTGTTTGAAATTAATTTAATTGTTGCCTGTTAAAGTTTAAAAACTCTTATAAATCAACAAGTTAAAGTTGCTGTTAGTTGGGCGTCAAAAAAATGATAACCCCCTGAGTGGCGGTAAAGTGACGCCAAGGACGTGGCGTTTTCCTGGTTTCTCCCTCGGCTTGGTCAGCCAGAGCTGCACCGCTGGGACAGATAAAATCCCTGTAAATCAAGGCCTCGCAGGGCGCGGTGGTGGCGCAATACTGGCTTGCGACGAAGGTCGACGATGGGCATAGTGACCGCACAGTCTGCAGCTGCTCTCAGGATTGTGAGCAGGTAGCCCATGACGGCACAGGAACAAGGAGAACGTCATATGAAAGGAATCGGCCCACGGCTGCGAGAAGAGCGTGAACGGCTGGGCATGACCCAGCGGGTATTTGGTGACATCGGCGGTGTCGAACCCAACGCTCAGGGCAAATACGAAAGTGGCGAGCGCACGCCTCGGGCGGATTACCTGGCAGCGCTGGCGACCAAGGGCGTGGATGCGCTGTATGTGCTCAGCGGGGAGCGCACTCCGGCGCCGCTGGAAAGCCTGTCGGCAGATGAAACCGGTCTGCTGGGCGCGTTCCGGCGGTTGCCGGCGGCTGACAAGGCGGCGTTGTGGCATCTGCTGGGGCGCCTGGTGGGCGAGGGCAGTGGAGGGGAACCGGCACGACAGCTGCGTCATGAGCGTCAGACGTTTCTGTAGGAAGTTTTACGCTAGGTCCGCCGTGAAAAATTTTGTTAAGGTGGCGGGATCCAATCGCCCTGTTGACGAGGTGTCTGCTTGATTAGGGTTCTAGTGGTCGACGATCACGATCTGGTTCGAACCGGTATTACTCGCATGCTGGCTGATATCGACGGCCTGCAGGTGGTGGGTGAGGCGGATTCGGGCGAGTCGGCGCTGAAACTCGCCCGGGAACTGAAACCTGACGTCGTCCTGATGGACGTGAAGATGCCCGGGATCGGCGGCCTGGAGGCCACCCGCAAGCTGCTGCGCAGCCACCCCGACATCAAGGTGGTGGCGGTTACCGTGTGTGAAGAGGACCCGTTCCCCACCCGCCTGATGCAGGCCGGCGCCGCCGGTTACCTGACCAAGGGCGCCGGCCTGGACGAAATGGTCCAGGCCATTCGCCTGGCTTTTGCCGGCCAGCGTTACATCAGCCCGCAGATTGCCCAGCAGCTGGCGCTGAAGTCGTTCCAGCCGCAAGCGTCGCCGTTCGACGCGTTGTCGGAACGGGAAATCCAGATCGCCCTGATGATTGTCGGCTGCCAGAAAGTGCAGATCATCTCCGACAAGTTGTGCCTGTCGCCCAAGACCGTCAATACTTACCGCTATCGGATCTTCGAAAAACTCTCGGTCACCAGCGATGTCGAACTGACCTTGCTGGCCGTTCGCCACGGTATGGTTGACGCAAGCCTCTAATCCTTCATGTCACAAGTCTTTGATGCCAGCGCGTTCCTGGCGACCTGCAGTGGTCGCCCAGGCGTATACCGGATGTTCGACGCCGAGGCGCGGCTGCTCTATGTGGGCAAGGCCAAGAACCTCAAGAAACGCCTGGCCAGCTACTTCCGCAAGACCGGCCTGGCGCCGAAAACCGCTGCGCTGGTGGCGCGCATCGCCCAGGTCGAAACCACCATCACCGCCAACGAGACCGAGGCGCTGCTGCTCGAGCAGAACCTGATCAAGCAGTGGCGCCCGCCGTACAACATTCTGTTGCGCGACGATAAGTCCTATCCGTACGTGTTCCTGTCGGAGGGTGAATTCCCGAGGCTGGGCATCCACCGCGGGGCGAAGAAAGCCAAGGGGCGGTATTTCGGGCCGTACCCCAGTGCGGGCGCCATTCGCGAGAGCCTCAGCCTGCTGCAGAAGGCCTTTTCCGTGCGCCAGTGCGAAGACAGCTACTTCGCCAACCGCACCCGCCCCTGCCTGCAGTACCAGATCAAGCGCTGCAAGGGCCCGTGCACCCAGCTGGTCACGCCCGAGGAGTATGCCGAGGATGTGCGCCACTCGGTGATGTTCCTCGAAGGCCGCAGCCAGCAGTTGGGCAACGAACTCAACGAAGCCATGGAAAAGGCGGCAATGGCCCTCAACTTCGAGAAGGCCGCCGAGCTGCGCGACCAGATTGCCTTGTTGCGCCGGGTCCAGGACCAGCAGTACATCGAGGGCGGCTCCGGCGATGTCGATGTGGTGGCCGCCTTCGTCAACCCCGGTGGTGCCTGTGTGCACCTGATCAGCGTGCGCGGTGGCCGTGTGCTGGGCAGCAAGAACTTCTTCCCCCAGGTGGGCATCGAGGAGGAGGTAGCCGAAGTCATGGCTGCGTTCCTGTCGCAGTACTACCTGGGCAATGCCGAACGCGAGCTGCCCGGCGAGCTGATCGTCAACGTGGTGCACGAAGACTTCGAGGCGATCACCGAAGCCGTGCAGAGCCTGCGCGGTCGCGAGCTGAGCATCAGCCACCGGGTGCGCGGCACCCGCGCACGCTGGCAGCAACTGGCGGTGACCAACGCTGAACAAGCACTCAATGCTCGCCTGGCCAACCGCCAGCACATGGCCGCGCGCTTCGAGGCCCTGGCCGAAGTGCTTGGCCTGGATGAGGTACCGCAACGCCTGGAATGCTATGACATCAGCCACTCCAGTGGCGAAGCCACGGTCGCCAGCTGCGTGGTGTTCGGCCCGGAGGGCCCGATCAAGTCGGATTACCGTCGCTTCAACATCGAAGGCGTCACCGCTGGCGATGACTATGCCGCCATGCACCAGGCCCTGACCCGCCGTTACGGGCGGATCAAGGATGGCGAGGGTAAGTTGCCCGATGTGCTGCTGGTGGACGGCGGCAAGGGCCAGCTGAACATGGCGCGCGAAGTGATGCAGGAGCTGGCCTTCACCGACCTGACCCTGCTCGGCGTGGCCAAGGGCGTGACCCGCAAGGCCGGCTTCGAGACCCTGTACCTCAACGACGTGGCCCATGAGTTCACCCTCAAGGGCGACAACCCGGCGTTGCACCTGATCCAGCAGATCCGCGACGAAGCCCACCGTTTCGCCATCACCGGCCACCGCGCCCGGCGCGGCAAGGCTCGCCGCACGTCGAGCCTTGAAGACGTCGCCGGGGTAGGGCCCAAGCGCCGCCGCGACTTGCTGAAACACTTCGGCGGCCTGCAGGAGCTCAACCGCGCCAGCATCGATGAGATCGCCAAAGCGCCCGGCATCAGTAAAAAGCTCGCCGAGTCGATTTATGCCAGCCTGCATAGCGAGTAGAATGCCGGGTTCAACCCGCAGCCAGTCGTACCGATGAATATTCCAAACCTGCTCACCGTTCTACGCGTCCTGCTCATCCCGATCTTCATCCTGCTGTTCTATGTGCCCTATCACTGGAGCTACATGGCCGCCAGCACGGTGTTCGCCATCGCCGCCGCCACCGACTGGCTGGACGGCTACCTGGCGCGTCGCCTGCAGCAGAGCACACCCTTCGGCGCCTTCCTCGACCCCGTGGCCGACAAGCTGATGGTGGCCGTGGCCCTGGTGTTGCTGGTACAGGTGCACGCCAACTTCTGGCTGACCCTGCCGGCAGCGGTGATCATCGGCCGTGAAATCGTCGTTTCGGCATTGCGCGAGTGGATGGCCGAACTGGGCGCGCGGGCGCATGTGGCGGTATCCAGCCTTGGCAAGTGGAAGACCGCGGCGCAGATGCTGGCGCTGGTGATCCTGCTGGCCAACCCGCCGGTGGTAAGCTTCTGGGTCGTGTTGGGCTACGGCCTGCTGTTGGTGGCGGCGGCGCTGACCCTGTGGTCGATGGTGCACTACCTGCTGGCTGCCTGGCCGCACCTGCGCGAAGGCTCCGAGCAAAAATAAAACTTTTTTGAATCAAGGGGTTGACGCCGTTTCAGATATCGCTAGAATGGCACCCATCACGACGCGGGAATAGCTCAGTTGGTAGAGCACGACCTTGCCAAGGTCGGGGTCGCGAGTTCGAGTCTCGTTTCCCGCTCCAAATTGGCCTTAACGAATGCTTTCGGTAAGGCAAGAAAGAAGGCCCTTCGGGGCCTTTTTTCGTTTCAGTCGAATCCGCACGGATCCACGGCCATCCGGCCTTTTCCAGTCCCGAAATGACTACACCCTCGGCCAGCAAATGCGCGACGGCCTTCCCTACGCTGCAGGCGTTCGGCCACTAGTACACGCGTGCTAATCGACCTTGGCGAGGCAGCTTTCGTATAGTCCGTGCCGGATTACAGCAACCGGGACAGGACTTCCATGAAAGACAGGCTTCTATCCGCAAGCCGCTGGTTGGCCATCCTGGCCATGGCGTGTAGTGCGACGGCCATGGCCGATCAAGCGCCGGGTGACTATTGGATCATCTACGGCAAAGGGGAACGTCTGCACAACGAAGTGTACGTTGCCGACAGTGCCGGCATCATGCAAAAGGCAGGTGGCGTGCAGTCGGCGCAGGTCATGCAGCTGTTCGAAGACCCCGCCTATCCAACCCTTGTCGCCTATGAAGTCCAGGTCAAGTGTAAACAGCGCCAGATACGCCTTGACAGCGCTCGTGCGATACGGCGCTTCGACGGCGCAGTGAAGGATGTGAAAACCAATGCCCGCAGCTGGGTCGCACCGAAAGACTACTGGTTGAAGCGTACCTTCGCCTTTGTTTGCGCCCCTGAAAATCGAGCACGCAATCAGATGCTGCCGATCGGCAAGATGCCTCCTGCCCAGATGGTTGCTACCGTCCAAGCCATGTTCATCCAGTTGGTGGGTGTGCAAGCCAACAGCCAGGCGGTGCAAGAGTTGGACGACATGCTGAGCAAAAGCCCCTGATGACCCTCCGAATTCGGCTGCTCGGCCTGATGCTGCTTACGCTCACAGGGTGTATTCCGACCCTGCCGGAGCTGCGTGCCAGCCATCAATGGCAAGGGCGTGACGCCAAACAGGCGATTGACTTCTTCGGCCCGCCCGGGCGCATGGAGCCATTGCCTGGCGGAGCGGGGGTGCAGCTGGGCTGGTACCGCGACACCACTTACGTACGCCAGGAGGTCGTCGGCAGCACCGCTGAAATGCAGGGCAACGTGATGGTCCATACCAACTACTGGGATGACGTCACCCATCCGGGTGGCTGCACGATCCTGATGAGGGTGGACAAGGCGCGGCTGATCAGCGACTTCTCTACGAAGGGGCGTTGTAACGGCGTGAGTCTGGCGCCTTAGTCCTTTTTTTGGGAGGCGTGCGTGCTTGCCTGCAATTCTCACACTCCCAGGCAGTTCAGGTCGACTCGACAGGCGTGGCAGAGGGCGACGGCGAACTGCCTGGTCGGGTTTCAGGCAATGCCACCAGCACCAGCACGAAGGCGACTGCGGCAATGGCCGCCAAGGCAAGAAACGCTGCGTCGTAGCCAGCGGCCTGCAGCACCAGCCCGGCGATTCCAGGGCTCAGCGCCGCGCCCAGCCCGAACGTCGCCGTCAGCGCGCCGAGGCTGACATTGAAGCGCCCGCTGCCTTCGGTCAGGTCCTTGACCACGATGGGTAACAGTGCGCCGAAGATGCCCGCGCCAATACCGTCGAGCAATTGCACGCCTACCAGCCAGAACGGGTTGTCGGAAACCAGGTAAAGCGCACCCCGTATGGGCAGGATGAGAAAGCCGGCGAGCAGGAACGGCTTGCGCCCCCATTGCTCGGCCTTGGCCCCGACCAGCAGCGCCATCGGCACCATCACCAATTGCGCCGCGACAATGCAGGCAGAGGTGAGCGGGGTGGCCAGGCGCAGGTCGATCTGTGACAGCTTCTGGCTCACCAGCGGCAGCATCGCCGCGTTGGCAAGGTGAAACAGCGCGCAGCACACGGCGAAGATCAACAGGGTACGGTTGTGCAGCAGCAGCTTCAGCCCGGCAGGGTGGTCAGCTGCCATCGGGCCATGGCCAAGGCCGCGCGCCAGCTGGTGGTCGATGGCCGCAGCGGGTACCCGGGCCACGGCCACGATGCTGGCCACGGTCATGATGGCCATCAGGTAGAACACCACCACCGGGCCGTACAGGTACGCCAGGCCGCCGGCCAGCAGCGCCGAGCAGGCATTGCCGGCGTGGTTGAACGTTTCGTTGCGGCCCACCCGGCGGGTAAATGCCCTTGGGCCCGTGATGCCAAGCGATATGGCGGCAATCGCCGGCGCAAACACCGAGCCTGCAAGGGCCGCGATCGTCTGGGTCAAGGCTACCCCGGCGAACGACGATAGCCACGGCAGCAGCAGGCAACTGCCGGTCACCAGCACGGCGGCAATGACCACCACTGCGCGCTTGGCCCTGGTGCTGTCGATCAATGCACCGGCCGGGGTTTGCGCCAGCAGCGCCACGATACCCGCCACGCTCATCACCAGGCCGATACTCGCGGGTTGCCACTGGTGCACGGCGAGCAGGTAGATGGCCAGGTACGGCCCCAGGCCGTCGCGCACGTCGGCGAGGAAGAAATTCAGCCAGTCCAGGGCGCGGTGATGCGAGGCGAAGGGCTTTGAAGGGGTCAAGGATGCAGTCTCGTAAAAGCCATGGGGCGCAATCGGCAGCCGGCATGCGGGGCGGCCCGCTCTCGTCAGGGGACCGCCAGGGTGGGCGACAGGTTCCTGGCCCAGGTGCACGTGCCTCGCCGATGTTCAGTCATCATGCCTGTCAGGCCCCGGCGCTGGCGCGCACCATCGCGTAAGCCTGACGCACCAGCGGGTTGGCACTGTTGGACCGCACCCACAGGTAGTAAGTCACGTCAGGCAGAGCCGGCAGGCCATCGCTTTGCCCCAGCACGCGCATGTCGGGGCCGACCATTTCCTGGCTGCGTGCTGTAATGCCCAGGCCGGCACGCACCGCTGCCTTGACGCCGATCAGGTTGGATGCCAGGTAAGCCTGGCGCCAGGCGATGCCGGCGTGCTCCAGCGCTTCGAGCGCCAGCTTGCGGTACAGGCTGGGTTCGTCCACCAGCACCAGTGGCAACGGCTCCCCTGGCTGGTGCTGATAGTGCGCCGCACAGATCCACCACACCGGCGAGGCGCGCAGTGCGAAGCCTTCCAGGCCCGGTGCGGTGCGGGTGGAGATGACCATGTCGACTTTACCGCGCTGCAGGTCCTCCATCAGGAACGGGCTGCGGCCAACGTCGATCTCCAGGCGCAGGTTGGGCGCCGAGCGGGCGATGTGGCTGAGCAGCGGAGGCAGGATGGTGTCGGCGATATCGTGGGGCGAGCCGATGCGCAGCACGCCGCTCAGGCTATCGTGACGCAGGCCGGCCAGTGCCTCGTCGTTGAGCGCGAGCATCTGCCGGGCGTGGCGCAGCAACTGACGGCCTGCATCGGTAAGGGATTTCTGCCGGCCCTGCTTGCGCAGCAGCGCCACGCCCACCTGCTGCTCCAGGCGCTGCATGTGCTGGGTCACCGAGGCCTGGGTGCGGCCCAGGTGGCGGCCAGCCTCGGCGAAGCTTGTGTGGTCGGCGATGGCGACGAAGGTGCGCAGCAGGTCGAGATCCAGGGCGGGTGTAGTCATGGGTAGGCATCTTTGCATCAAGGGCTGACGAAAAAACATAAAGATTCTTTATGTCTAGAGTGGCAGGGATGGAAATCCTCGTCTATAGATGCCCGTAATTACTGGCTTATTCCATTTGTTGAGCGCTGCTATACCGAAGAAGTTATAAGAATAGTCAATATTTGAATTTCCCCTCACCTCGGCAACTTCCTAGCATGCGCCTCTATTGGCCGGGCGTTCCGGCTGCCGGGATGAGGAGATTCACCATGTCGCTGTCTACCGTCGCCCGTCGTGGGTTGTACGCATCGTTGCTGGCTACTGCCACCCTGGCCGCCAGCGGCTTGGCGCAGGCCGATGCCACCCTGGACAAGATCCAGCAACGCCACAAGCTTTCGGTGGGGGTGGTGCTGTCCGGCGGCCCGTTCGGCGCCATCGACCCGGTCAGCCGAGAGCCCGTCGGCTTCAGTGTCGACCTGGCCCGCGACCTGGCGCGTCAGCTGGGCGTCGATGTCGACCTGGTGGCTGTACAGCCAGCCAACCGCGTGCAGTTCCTGCAGCAGGGCAAGGTCGACCTGCTGATCGCCAACATGGAATGGACTGCCGAGCGCGACAAGCTGCTGGGCCACGTGCCCACCCCGTTCTACCGCGTCGGCGGCACCGCCGTGCTGGCCGAGGGCAGCCCGGTCAAGGCCTGGGCGGACCTCAAGGGCCAGCCGGTGTGCACCAGCCAGGGCAGCAGCTACACCCAGGCCCTGGTCAACCTGGGCGCCGACATCAAGGCCTTCAAGACCTCCGCCGAATCGCTGCTGGCCCTGCGCGGCAACAATTGCCTGGCCGCCGTGCACGACGCCACGCTGATCAACCCGCTGCTGGCCAAGGGCGGGGAATGGAGCGGCTACCGAGCCCTCACCCCCGAGCTCAACCCGGCACCGTCGGTGATCTGGACGCGCCTGGGCGAGACCGATACCCAGCAGCGCCTGGACCCTTTCGTCAAGCAGTGGCACCGCAGCGGCTGGCTGATCGAGCGTGAGCAGGCCAACCACATCACCCCGGCCTCGCCAGCGTTGGTGGAGTTGCGCACCCAGCTGCAGGGCGAAGGCGCCTGATGAGCGATGCCCTGCACTGGCTGGTCGGGCAGCTTGCCCGGCTCGGCCTGGACTACAGCTTTGTGTTCGACGCCTACGCCAGCGGCAAGTTGCTCGATGGCGCGCTGAACACGCTGTGGCTGTGCCTGTGCGGCATTGCCGGCAGCCTGCTGGTGGGTGTGCTGCTGGCTGCGGCAGTGACCTCGACACGCCGCTGGCTGGCGTGGCCGGCACGGGCCTTCATCGAGGTCACCCGCAACACCCCGACCCTGGTGCAGCTGTACTGCGCTTTCCTGGTGCTGAACATGCTGATCAACCAGAGCCTGGGCAGCGCCAACCCCATGACGCCATTCGCCTGGGTGGTGCTGGTGATCTCGCTGCACAAGGGGGCCTTCCATGCCGAGGCCCTGCGCGCCGGCATCGAGGCGGTACCCGCGGTCACCCTGGAGGCGGCCAGTTCTCTGGCCTTCAGCCGCCGCCAGCAACTGCTGCAGGTGCAACTGCCGCTGGCGCTGCGCTTTGCCTTGCCGGCGCTGGTCAACAACCTCATCGACCTGGTGAAGATGACCGCCGTGGCCTCGGCCATCGCCGTCAACGACATCACCTACGCCGCGATCATGATCTGGACCCAAGGTGACAATGTCATCGAGCTGATGATCCTGATCCTGGCCTTCTACGGGCTGCTGAGCCTGGCCGTCAACTGTGCCGGCCGCGGCCTGGAAGCGCGCCTGAGGATGCCTGGCTATGGCCATTGAAAACCTTGCCACCCTGTGGCACTGGTCGCCGACCCTGGGCGCAGGGCTTGTGCAGAATATCCAGATCAGCATTGGCGCCATCGGCCTGGGCACGTTGCTGGGGTTGCTGGTGGGCAGCTTGCTGCTGTCGCCGTTGGCACCGTTGCGTGCGCTGGCGCGGCTCTGGGTACAAGTGTTTCGCAACGCGCCCTGGCTGGTGCTGATCTACTTCACCTCGTATGTATTCCCCTTCGACGTCCAGGTGGGCGGCACCTGGGTGGCATTCCCCGACTGGCTGAAGGTCACCGTCGGGCTGGCCTTGCCGGCCAGCGCCAACGTGGCCGAGATCTTCCGCGGGGCGGTCGCGTCGATCCCCGGCACCCAGTGGGAGGCGGCGCGCTCGCTGGCGTTCAGCCGCGGGCAGATTTTCCGCTCGATCATCCTGCCGCAGTGCCTGCGGCGCATGCTGCCGCCCTGGATGAACCTGTATGCGGTGGTAACCATGGGCACCGCGCTGGCTTCGCTGGTGGGTGTGCACGACCTGATCGACAGTGCGCAGATTGCTGCCAATACCGTCAACCGCAGCGGTTTCACGGTGCTGGTCTACTTCAGCGTGCTGGCGCTGTTCTTCGCCTACTGCTACCCGATTGCCCGCCTGACCCAACGCCTGGAGCGCCGCTATGCCTTCTGAACCCTTGATCCAGTTGCGTGACGTGCACCTGGCTTTTGCCGACACCCCGGTGCTGCGTGGCATCGACCTGGACGTGCAGGCCGGCCAGGCGGTGTCGATCATCGGCCCGTCCGGCTCTGGCAAGTCGACCATCCTGCGTTGCATGACCGGCCTGCTGCGGCCCCAGCACGGCAGCATCCGCATCGGCGACACCCAGGTCGAGCGACTGCGCGGCGAGGCCGGGCTGATCGCCCTGCGCAAGCAGGTGGGCTTCGTCTTCCAGCAATACAACCTGTTCCCGCACCTGAGCGTGCTGGACAACCTGCTGATCGCGCCGACCAAGGTACTCGGCCGTGACCGTGCGCAGGCCCGCGACCAGGCCCTGGCGCTGCTCGACAAGGTGCGCCTGGGGCACAAGGCTGCCGCCTTCCCGGGCGAGCTGTCGGGCGGGCAGCAGCAGCGGGTAGCCATTGCCCGTGCCCTGGCCATGCGACCCAGGCTGATCCTGTTCGACGAGGTGACCTCGGCGCTGGACCCGGAGATGGTCGGCGAGGTGCTGGCGGTGATCCGCGAGCTGACCGAGGAAGGCATGACCTGCGTGCTGGTCACCCATGAAATGCGTTTTGCCGAGGAAATCAGCGACCAGGTGTATTTCACCGAGCACGGTCGCATTGTCGAGCATGGCGGCGCAGAACAGGTGTTCCGCGCCCCCACCCACGAACGTACCCGTGCGTTCCTCCAGCATGCGCTGGGCGAGGGCGGCCACCGCCCCAGCCGACCGGCGCCCGATGTGTTGAGCAACCTGGGGCGCTACAGCCTCAGCGTGTGATGCCCGTTTTCCTACAAGAGAGACCGACCATGTCCCGTGATTCCGTGATCGAGCCGTTCCTCGCGCAAGTGCGCGCCATCCATGAGCGCGGTGTCGACCGCGCCGCGCTGCAGCAGATTGTCGTGCTGCTCGAAGGCTTGGCCGAGCGCCGCGACCTGTTCAACTTCGAGCGCTTCCCGGCGCCTGATGCCGCCACCGGTGAGACCCAGTTCCGCTACCGCCTGAATGATGACGGTGAAGCGCCGACGCTTTACGTCAACTCGCTGCTGCCGGGCAAGGCGACCCTGCCGCACAACCATGAAACCTGGGCGATCATCGTCGCCATCGAGGGCCAGGAGCTCAACCGCGTATACCGCCGCGAGGACGACGGCAGCGATCCGCGCCGTGCAAGCCTTGCCCTGGAGCGCGAGATCGTGGTGCAGCCGGGTACCTCCGTGGCGTTCCTGGGTGAAGACCTGCACGGCATTCGCGTCGAGGGCGACAGCCCGACCTTGCACTTTCACCTGTACGGCCGCCCGCTGGAGTCGCTGGAGAACCGCTACGGGGTCAAGGACGACGGCAGCGTGGTTAACTACAACAAGTCGCAGATGACGCCTTCGATCCAGGCCTACGGCCTTTGACAGCTGCTGCCTGCCCGCCGGAAGGCCGGCAGGGCAACTCTCCCATTCAGAAAACGACCACGGACTGCGTCCCATGATTCCCAGCATCACCCCAGCGCTGCTGCACACCTGGCTGTTCGACGGCCGGGAAATCGCCCTGTTCGACCTGCGCGAGCATGGTCAATACGGTGAGGCCCACCTGTTCCACGCCGTCAACCTGCCTTACAGCCGCCTTGAGATCGAAGCGCCGCGCCTGGCGCCGAACCCGGCAGTCCGGGTGGTGGTATACGACGAAAGCGGCGGCGAGCTGGCCCAGCGCGGAGCCCGGCGCTTGCAGGCCTTGGGGTACAGCGCCGTGCACTGCCTGGAGGGCGGCAGCCTGGGCTGGCAGGGCGCAGGCTTCGAATTGTTCGCCGGGGTGCACCTGCCGTCCAAGGCGTTCGGCGAGTTGGTCGAGCACACCTGCCACACCCCGTGCATCACCCCGCTGCAACTGGCCGAGTGGCAGCGCCAGGGCAAGCCGTTGGTACTGCTCGATGGCCGGCCGCTGGACGAATTCGCCAAGATGAACATCCCCGGCGCCACCTGCTGCCCCAATGGTGAGCTGAGCTATCGCCTGGAAGACCTGGTCAGCGATTCGCACACGCCAGTGGTGATCAACTGCGCCGGCCGCACCCGCAGCATCATCGGCGCGCAGACCCTGATCAACCTGGGCATAGACAACCCGGTGTATGCCCTGGAAAACGGGACCCAAGGCTGGTTCCTGGCGGACCTGCCGCTGGAGCATGGCGCACAGCGACATTACCCGGCCCACAGTGGCAGTTCACTCAAGCAGCAGCATGCCCGCGCCGAGGCCCTGGCGCGCAAGGCAGGAGTCGGCAAGGTATCGGCAGAGCAGGTGCGCCAGTGGCAGCAGGACCCGCAGCGCAGCCTGTTCCTTTGCGACGTGCGTACCCCCGAGGAACATGCTGCTGGCAGCCTGTCCGGCGCCCAGCATTGCCCAGGCGGCCAGCTGATCCAGGGCACCGACCTGTACATCGGCGTGCGCCATGCGCGGGTCGTGCTGTTCGATGACGACGGCGTGCGCGCCCCGGTGGTGGCCAGCTGGCTGCGGCAGATGGGGCATGACGCCCATGTGCTTGAAGGGGGCTTGGCCAGCGGCCTGGCGTTGCCCGGTCCGGCTGCGCTGCCATTGACCTTGGCCGAGGTCGATGCCAGCGGGCTGGACGGCGCGCTGTTGCTCGACCTGCGCTCGAGCAGCGCCTACCGCAAGCGCCACCTGTACGGTGCGAAGTGGGCGATCCGCCCGACCCTGGCCGAGCAGGTGAGGGCAGAGCGACGCCCCCTGGTGTTCATCTGCGACGATCCACGCATCGCCGAGCTGGCCGCCAGCGAACTACCCGCCGCCCAGCGCCAGCGCGCAGGGCTGTTCCCACAGGCATTGCTGGGCGATTGGCCGCAGGTCAACGGCGACAGCAGCCTGCCAGACGCCGCCTGCATCGATTTCCTGTTCTTCGTTCACGACCGCCACGCCGGCAACAAGGACGCTGCCCGTCGTTACCTCGCCTGGGAGACCGGCCTGATCGCGCAGATGAACCCGGCCGAGATCGCCAGCTTCACCCCGTTGACCCACAGCGACCCGCCGGCCACCCGCCTGGTGCATGGCGGGCGCGGCGAGCCGGGCCCTGGCGCCCATGGCGTCAACCCACCGGTCAGCCGCCTGAGCACCGTGCTGTTCGACAGCGTCGCCGAGCAGCGTGCGGCCCGTGGCACGCGCGACCAGCAGCGGGTGCTGAGCTACGGGGCGCGGGGCAACCCCACGGCGTTTGCGCTGGAGGACCTGGTCAGCGAACTGGAGGGCGGCTATCGCTGCAAACTGTTCGCCACTGGCCTGCAGGCGATCAGCCAGACCTTCCTCGCCTACCTGCGCCCGGGCGATCATCTGCTGCTCAGCGATGGCGTCTATGGCCCGGTGCGGCGCCTGGCACGTGAACTGTTGCAGCCGTTCGGCATTGCGGTGGAGTACTTTGCCGCCGATGGCCAGGGGCTGGAAGCGGCGTTGCGGCCGAACACGCGCATGGTCTACAGCGAAAGCCCCAGCTCGCTGCTCTACGAGCTCAACGACCTGCCGGCCATGGCCACCTTGTGCAAGCCACGCGGGATCCTGCTGGCGGTGGACAATACCTGGGGCTCGGGCTACCTGCATCAGCCGCTGGCCCTGGGGGCGGACATCTCGGTGATGGCCCTGACCAAGTACTTCGCCGGCCACAGTGACGTGATGATGGGCAGTGTCTGCACCACTCGCGAGGCCTTCGCCGCGCTGTCGCGCAGCAGCGATACCTGCGGCTGCACGGTCAGCCCGGATGACGCCTGGCTGGTGCTGCGCGGGGCCCGCAGCCTGGCCAGCCGCATGGCCGTGCATGAGCGTCAGGGCCTGGAGATCGCCCGCTGGCTGCAAGCCCACGAGGCGGTGGCGCAGGTGTACCACCCAGGGTTGCCGGAGCATCCTGGTCACGCCTTGTGGCAGCGGGATTTCAAGGGCAGCAACGGGCTGCTCAGCCTGGTGTTGAGCGATGGCAGCCTGGGCCGGGCAGAGGCGTTCGCCGATCGCCTGCGGCTGTTCGGCATCGGCGCGTCCTGGGGCGGCTATGAGAGCCTGGTGACCCTTGGCGACCTCGGCGATCGACGCTTTGCCGCGCCGCTGCAGGGCACGCTGGTGCGTTTGCATGTCGGGCTGGAGGATGTCGGGTCGCTGCGCCGGGATCTGCAGCAGGCCCTGCAAGCACGCTATTGAACCGGGCAGGCACCAGTGGGGCGTCGGACAGGTCGTTCATGGCGCCTCGCCCTGGCCGGGATAGCGGGTCTGCAACACCACCGCGAGTGCATCCGGGCGCCAGAACTCCTGGTCGAATTCGACCGGCTGGCCGCGTTCGCCGAAGCTCAGGCGTTCCAGGTAAAAACTGCTCGAGCCTGGCGAGACCTGCAGCAGGTCGGCCTGAAAGTCGTTCATCGTCTCGGGGTGCATGCACAGTTCGCTGCGCGACTGCACGCGGCCGAAACGTTCGCGCAGCAGGGCGGTCAGCGAGGTGTTGAGGTCAGCGTCGAGCAACCTGGGGCACCAGTCAGCCACCAGCACGTTGCACTCCAGCAGTACCGGACGCTGGTCGACCCAGCGCCGGCGCTGCAGGTAGAACACCGGCTCCTCCGGGTGTTCCAGGCCCATGCGCTTGGCCAGCCAGGCCCCGGCCGGGCGGCGTTCGGCGTGCAGGCACTCGGTGCGTGGCGTGCGGCCCTGGGTGGCGACATATTCCATGAAGCCGATGATGCCGGTCGGGTCGTAGCGGATGCGTGGCGGGCTGACGTACCAGCCGCGGCGGTCCTGGCGGTAGATGACGCCGTCGGTTTCCAGCAGCTGCAGGGCCTGGCGCAGGGTCACGCGGGTGCAGCCGAAGCGCTCGGCCATGTCCCGTTCAGCGGGCAGTTTGCTGTCGGCAGGCAGGCAGCACTGGGCCAGCTCGCTGGCCAGTTGATCGCGGATGCGCAGGTAATGGGGCTGCGAGGCGCGCCAGGTGGCTTGCGGTTGCGACTCGCTGACGAACGAGGTACGAAACGGGTTCATTGCACCTCCTCGACGCCCGCCGGCAGTGGCCGTTGCCGGGCCTGCAGCTCGTTGCGCCAGGCCAGCAGGCCGTAGCCGGCCAGTACCACGAAACCGGCGTACAGGGCGGCCGTCAGTTGCAGGTCCCTGGACAGGAACAGCCCGACGTAGGCGCTGCCGAGCACGACCCACAGCCCCCAGCTGGCGACATACTTGCGTGCCGCCCAGAAGCTCGCCACCAGGCTCAGCGAACTCAGCAGCGCGTCGATCCAGGGCGCTGAAGCATCGGTGTAGCGCTGCATCAGGCCCCCCAGCACCGCTGCACCGGCAAGCCCGGCCACCAGGCTGATGATGGCTTCGCGGCGCGGCAAGCGTTGCACCTCGACCTTGCCGGCGGCACTGTAGCCTTGGCTCCAGCGCCACCAGCCGTAGCCCTGCAGCACGGCGAAGACCAACTGCAACAGCATGTCGCAATACAGCTTCACTTCGAAAAAGATCCAGGCATAGAGCAACACGGCCACCACGCTGACCGGCCAGCACCAACGAATGCGCTGGGTGGTCAGCCACACGCCGAGGATGTTGAACAGCACGGCGATGATTTCCAACGGTGACATAGGCACCTCCAGGGCGGTTCAGAAATTCACGGTTGCAGACAGGCGGGCGGTGCGCGGCGCTCCCTGGAACAGGTAGCCGTCACCCATGTACTCGCCCACATCGCGC
Organism: Pseudomonas urethralis; assembly: GCF_021602465.1. Taxonomy (NCBI): domain Bacteria; kingdom Pseudomonadati; phylum Pseudomonadota; class Gammaproteobacteria; order Pseudomonadales; family Pseudomonadaceae; genus Pseudomonas; species Pseudomonas urethralis. Next base: position 26,408 of record NZ_BQIJ01000018.1, on the reverse strand, counting down.
CAGTAGCGCTTGTCGAACAGGTTGTCCACGCTCAGGCGTACTACCGTTTCATAGCCCTCCAGGTCCAGGGTGTAGCGCGCGCCGGCATCGAACACGGTGTAGCCCTCGACCTTCACGTTGCCGGCCTGGCTGGCATACTTGCTGGCGCTGTAGCGCAGGCCGCCGAGCAGGGCCAAGCCCTTGACGCTGGCGATGCTGTAGTCGGCGTGCAGGCTGGCGCGTACCTTCGGCACGTTGATCGCCTGATGGCCTTCGTAGCGGTCGGTTCCGCTGTCCTCGACCCGGGCGCGGATGGCCGCGGCACTGGCCGCCACCTGCAACTGCTCGGTCAGGCGCCCGTTGGCGGAAAGTTCAAGGCCGATGTTTTCCTGGTCGCCTTGTTGTACGTAGGTGAAGCTGCCGTCGTCATTGGGGCGCGAGTACTGATAGGCCTTGCTGATGCGAAACAGCGCGGCGCCGAAGCTCAGCCCCTGCCAGTCACGCTTGGCGCCGAGCTCCAGCTGGCGTGACACCGTGGGTGGCAGGATCTCGTAGGCATTGGTGGTGAACCAAGCCGCTTCGCCGCCCAGGGACAAGCCCTTGCTGTAGCTGGTGTACAGGGAAATGTCCGGGCTGGGTTTGTAGATCAATGCCACATTGGGCAGGAACTCCGAGCGCTGGGTATGGCGCGTGGTATTGCCGTCGATGTCGAAGGTTTTCTCGTCGAGGCGGACCTGGCGGCCGCCGAGAATGGCCTGCCAGTGTTCGCCGTAGCTCAGCCGGTCGGTGAGGAACAGGCCGTACTGGCGGCTGTCAAGGCGTCGATAGGTATGCCCCAGTGGTGCGCTGCTCGGCGCAAAGTCGGGTACGGGCTGGTAGATGTTGGCGCTGCCCACCCATTCGTTGACCGCGTCGCGGCGGTCGACGAGCCGGCGCAAGGCGCTGCTGCCAAGGGTCAGCTCGTGCTGCAACGGGCCACTGTCGAAGCGCCCGCTCAGGGTCGCCTGGAGCTCGTCGTTGCGGCGGGTGTCGTCGGGGCTGCGGAAGTCGTAGACGTCGTAGTCGCCTTCGGGGCTGAAGTAGTTGGGCACGGCGGAGCTGGCGCAGCTCGGGGCGCCATAGCAGCCCCAGGCGAAGGCACTGTAGTCGTCGATCACCACCCGGCTGCGCGAAGCGCTCAGGTTGGCGCTCCAGTCATCGTCGAAGCGGTACTCGAAGCGGCTGCCAAGGTTGAGCGAGTCGATACCCACCGGTTTCGACCAGGGCTGGTCGGCCAGGCGGTCCTTGGGGTCGATGCCGCTGGGCACCACGTTACCGCCAAGCAACTGGTAGCCCGGTACCGAGCGTTGTTCGCGGGTCTGGTATTCGGCATCCAGTTGCAGCAGGGCGGCGTCGCTGAGGTTCCAGTCCACGGCCAGGGAGGCGAAATCACGTTTGCCGTCGGAGTTGTCCACATAGCTGCGGATGTCTTCATGGGCGAAGTTGGCGCGTACGCCCAGGCGCTGCTCGCTGTCGAGCCAGCCGCCAAGGTCGGTGGCCAGGTAACGCTCGCCCGATTCATTGCTCGCCACGGTGACCGAACGCACATTCTGCGGGCGCTTGGTGACGTAGTTGACCAGCCCGCCCGGCTCGGAAACACCGCTCTGCAAACCAGACAGGCCTTTGAGCAGCTCGACCTGCTGTTTGTTTTCCAGCGCGACGTTCTGTTCGCCGGTGATGGTGCTGCCGTTGATCTTGTAGCTGTTGGCGGCGCTCAGGGAAAACCCTCGGACCACGAAGTTCTCGTAGTAGCCGATGGGTGCATAGCTTTCGCCGGTCGAGGCATCGTTGCTGAGCACTTCGCTCAGCAGCCGGGCCTGGCGATCCTTGAGCAGTTGTTCGGTGAACACCGCGACCGAGGCCGGGGTATCGAGCAGGGGGGCCTCGCCGAAGCCGCTCACTGCGGCAGTGCTGGCGTGGTAGCTGTCGGGTTGCTCGGCCGTGACCGTGACGGCCTCCAGCAGGGTGCTGTCCGCCCATGCCAGGGCAGGGCTGATCGACAGGCTCAGCAGCCCTGAGAAGAGGCCGTGGCGGTGTTGCAGGGACAGGGATGAAGCCATGGACAAACTCCTGGGTGACCAGCGGCGTGCTAGCGGAAAACGGGTAGACGGGTGCTCGCGATGTCGCGCGGGCGCATCGTACGGTTCACTTTTGCAAGGGGGAAGCCTCAGTGCGCAGTGGCACCGTGGTCATTGGCAATGCAGGGTCGGCGGCCCATTCCTGGAGCGAGCCGTCGTAGATCGACATGTTCTGGCGGCCCAGGCGCGTGAGGGCCAGGGCAGTGGCGGCAGCGGAAATGCCGCCACCACAGTAGAGAATCAGGGGTTGATCGTCTTCGAGCAGCAGTGAGCCGAGGGCGTTGGCCAATGCCGTCGGTGGCAGGTAGCGGCCCTGTTCGTCGAACAGTTCGCGGGCTGGCCGGTTGAGGCTGCCGGGGATATGGCCGCGTCGGGCATAGCGGCTCACCGCGCTGCCCTCGAACAGCCCTTTGCCGAGTGCGCATACCAGCAGGCCCGGGGCCTTCCCCTCGAGCACGGCCTGCACGTCTTCGCGGCTTGCCCAGTAACCTGCCTGAATGGTCAGGGTAGCCTGGGAGCCCGGCGCCGTGCCTTGGGCCTGCTGCCCTTGGGCGAGCGGCAGGCCGGCCAGGCGCCAGGCCTTCAAGCCGCCGTCGAGCACCGAGGCGGTAATGCCCATGCTGCGTAACATCCACCAGAGGCGCGCCGCCCAGAAACCCTCGTGCCGGTCGTAGATCACGATCTGCCGGGCACCGCTGATGCCCAGGCGCGCCAGTGCAGCCTGGGCAGCCGCTGGCGAGGGCAGGGCAAAGCTGTAGGAGACCGAGGTATCAGCCAGCTCGCGGGTCAGGTCGGCATGCCGTGAGCCTGGAATATGTTCGGCCAGCCAGGCCGCATGCCCGCTGGCCACACGGTAGTCGCCATCGAAGCGCGCGGCGGCCAGTTCGACGCTGGCGTCGATGACCACCAGCCCCGGCTGCTGCAGGCGCTGTTGCAATGCGGCGGGTGAAATGAGGATGTCGGGCATGGCGGGCTCCTGTCAGCGCGTGCGGGCGATGCGGTCGAGGTGATCGAGCAGGCGCAAGCCTTCGCTGCCGCCAAACCATTGGCCATGGCCGATCAGGTAGTTGTGGTAGGCGATGTCGGCGTTACTGCGGGAGCCGACGATGCCCTGGAAGTAATCGATTTCCGCGAGGGCGAAATCCACATGCACCAGCGGCAGCAGTGCTTTTAGCGTGAGCAGGTCGGCCTGGGTCAGCGCACGCTGACGGTGATAGCCCTCCAGCAGCGCATCGACGGCGTCGAGGTCGGCGCTGGCGCGGCCGCCAGCATCGAGTTCAAGCCAGGGGATGCAATTGCGCTCCAGTGCGGTCGCCAGGTCGAACAGGGCGAAGGTCAGGTCGCTCAGGCCGAAGTCAAGGATGCTCTGTACCTGGGCGCTGCTTCCCGGTTCGGTCCACAGCAGGTTCGACGCGTGCCAGTCGTTGTGCGTCCACAAGGGGGCCTGCTGCGCGAGCAGTGGCAGCAGGGTCCGGTGATGGGGCAGATAGAGTTCGCGAAGTGCCTGCTGCCAGTGCTTGCCCGCGAGGTATTGGCTCAATGCCGGCCGTTGTGCCAAGGCGTTTTCGATCGACGTCAGTGGGGCGCTGCTGCCGAACAGGCGCAGGTTGGCGACCAGCACCGGAGTGCGCCGGGCGCCTACGGCGAAGCCTTCTGCGGCCTGGTGCAGGCTAGCGAGGGCCGCACCCGCCGCGTGGGCATGCGCCAAGGTAAGGAACGGGGTCCACGACAGTGCCTCACGGTACAGGTCCTGACCCTGGGCAAGCGGCAACACTTCGTAGGTCCATTCACCCAGGGCGATGGCGCTGCGTTCGTTGCGGTCGAGCAAGGGCGTGACAACCGGGGCGCCACGCTGTTCAAGGTAATGAACGAAGCGGTGTTCCTCCAGCAGCCAGGCGGGCTGGCGGACACTGCGGTGGTGGCGCTTGACGAATACTTCACCGTGCGCAGTGCGCACCTGAGCGGCCGCCGAGAAGGGGCGTGGGCTGTGCCAGTGCAGCGAGTGCACCGCACCCACTTGCGGGAAGTGCTGAAGCACGTCTTCGACATCCTGTTGTGACAGGGCCGGCCAGTCGGCTGCTACCGGTTGCAAGCCCATGCCGTGGGCGATACGCACGGGCTCGCTCATGCCTGCGGCTCCGTCAGGTAGCGGTTGCTGGTAGCACCGCGCCAGGCGTCGGCATCGGCCAGTACGCCATGGCGGTGCAACCAGTGGGCGTAGGGTGCGATCAGCTCTTCGCGTTGCTGGCCCCAGCGTCCTTGGTGCAGCCAGGTGGGGGCGATGTGCTGCAGCGACTGGCTGAGCAGTTCACCCGGAAAGTACGGCGTGGCGGCCTCGTAGGCGCCCAGGGCGCTCTGCGGGTCTTCGGCTGCCGCGCGAAAGCCGCGCTCGGTGGCGGCGAGAAAAGCCCGGGCGGTCTCGGGGTTGTCCTCGAACCAGCGTTGCTGGCCGCCAAGCAGGTAGCTGTGGTAACGCGGTGCGCCGATCTCATCGACCGGCCATACGACGCGGCGCTCGGCCGGAATCGGGCTGTCCATCAACGCCTCCCAGGCCCAGTAGCCGCCGAAACTGGCATGGGCGATGCCCGCCGCCAGGTCCTCGGGACGCAGCTCGCGCACTTTGCTGTCGACGATGATGACGGCATCCGGGTCGCCACCATCCTCGGCCACCAGATGGCGGACCATCGCCAGGCCACGGGGCGTAGGGTTGAGCGCCAGGCGTTTGCCAGCCAGGTCCCGGGGGCGGCGAATGCCGAAGTCGGTGAGCGTCTGGATTGACTCCAGACCCTGGTGGTTGATGGCCGCGACGCCCAGCAGCGATTGGCCAAGGCTGCGCCTGACCAGCAAGCGGTTGCTGGGAAACACGCCGACGTCGGCCTTGCCTTGGAGCAGGTGTTCCAAGGTGTCGCCGTGGAAGGGGTCTGGTACAGCAAGGTGTACCGACAAGCCGGCATCCTGATACCAGCCGCGCTCCCTGGCGAGGTAAAAACCTGCCGAATTCGGCCAGGGGTGAAAATATTCCAGCATTACCCGTACGGCGATCATCCTGTCGTGCTCCTTGGTGCCCTCAGGGCTCATGGAGCGATTTAACGGGGAGGTCTCTGGTATATACCAATACCCGTGAGCTATAGAGATATTTCTATTGGGAATAAATACAGTCTTTTTTATTTCTTTATTTTGATCAAGCGATGGCGATTCCCAAGGGTTGCTCCACGTATATTGTTATTCCTAAGTATTATTAGAGTTATTTTTTATATTCCTACTTAATATTTAAATAGCTGTCTGCTTGGCTGTGACGCCGTTTATTACAGGAACCTTCATGTCCGATCCGAAACCCCTTTTGTTCGCGCTCTACGAGCAGGCCAGCGTTGGCTGTGGAGGCGCACCGAGTCTGTGGACGCATCCGGCTGATGAGCGCCTGGCCGCCAACACGTTCCAGTTCTGGGCAAACCAGGCGCGCATCGCCGATCAGGCCAACCTCGACATGCTGTTCTTCGCCGATGTGCTGGGCTTCTACGATGTGTTCGGCGGCAACGCTGCAGCCGCCGTGAAGCGGGCCGTGGAGGCGCCTGCCAACGACCCGCTGATGATCATTCCGGGCCTGGCTGCGATCACCCGCAACCTGGCGTTCGGCGCTACCGTATCGACGACCTACGAACACCCGTTCAGCCACGCCCGACGCTTCAGTACGCTCGACCACATGAGCAATGGCCGGATCGGCTGGAACATCGTCACCTCTTATCTTTCCAGCGCAGCGCGTAACTTCGGCCTGGAACAGATGATCAAGCATGACGACCGCTATGAACGGGCCGAAGAGTTCATGGACGTGGTCTACAAGCTTTGGGAAGGCAGCTGGGCGGACGACGCCGTGGTGGCTGACAAAGCGCGGCAGGTGTATGCCCGGGGTGAGGGCGTGAAACCGATCAACCACCGGGGCGAACGTTATCGGGTGGCCGGGCCGCACCTTAGCGCCCCGTCGCCACAACGAACACCGCTGCTGATACAGGCTGGCTGGTCCGGCAGGGGACGGGAGTTCGCGGCCAAGCATGCCGAACTGATCTTCATCGCCAAGTCGAACCCTCACGAAATCCGCCAGGGCCTGGAGGAAATCTGGCGCATGGCCGAAGCACGTGGGCGCGCACGGGCTGATGTGCAGTCGCTGACCGTGCTGCGGATCGTCACGGCAAAGACCGAGATCGAGGCGCAGCGCAAGTACGAGGCGTTGCAGAGCCACTATCACCTGGAGGCCCAGCTGGTCAGCTACGCCGGCGATACCGGTATCGACTTGAGCCGTTATGCCGACAGCGATGCCTTGGCGACCCATACCGAAGGCCTCACTTCCTACATGATGCGCCCCGATGGCAGCGGCAAGCCGTTGACGGCAGGTGATGTCCGCCAGCGCTTCGCCAACGTCACCCGGGGCACGGACCTGATCCTGGTGGGTACGCCGGCGCAGGTGGCCGATCGCATTGAAGAACATGCGCGCATTTCCGGGACCAGTGGCTACATGCTCAACCCGCTGACCAGCCCAGGTACGCTGGAGGATTTCGTCGAATGGGTAGTGCCAGAGCTACAGAAGCGAGGGCTCTACCGTACCCAGCCGCACAGCGGGACGTTGCGTTCCCGGTTGAGAGGCGACGGAGCCGGCCGTTTGCCCGCCACCGCGTATGGCGCGTCGTTCCGCCAGGTAGATGCTGACTGAGGCAACAGTTGCCGGCCCGGCGGGGGGCTTTGCCCGCCGAAAGGGCTTCATGGGGCTCGACGGCGGGTGCACAAGGCGGCGACCCTGTGGTTTGCCTTGGAGGTGTTGATCATGTGCGGGGTTCTGGGCACCGACGAGCGAGGTGGGTACTCCCTCGCGCAAGCAGCATGGCAGATTGAGACTATAGTAACGTCTTAAAAGCCGGGTCAGTGGGTGCCATGTCTACGATCGATCTGTCGTCCTCGCAAAGTCTTCGCAAACGCGTGTTGTTGGCTGGGGCGCTGAATATCGGCTCCATCGTGGCCTCCCAGGTCATACGCCTGGGCGGCAACCTGATCATCACCCGCTTGCTGTTGCCAGAGATGTTCGGCCTCATGGCCATTGCCACCACGGTATCGGTGCTGCTGCTGTTGCTGTCCGATGTCGGCCTGCGGCAGAACATCATCCAGAGCCCCCGCGGCGACGAGCCGCTGTTCCTCAACACGATCTGGTCGCTGCAGATCATTCGCGGCCTTGGGCTGTTCGTGGTGATGCAACTGGTGGCGTTGGCCTCCTGGGTGTCCCAGCACTTCGCAATGTGGCCGGCACATTCCACCTACGCCGCCCCGGAGTTGCCTGCGGTGCTGGCCGTCACTGGCTTTTTCGCGATCATCTTTGCCTTCCAGTCGACCAAGATCGATGTGGCCATCCGCACCTTCCAGCAGAAAAAGGTGGTGCTGGTCGAGCTGGTGTCGCAAATCGCCGGCCTGGTGGTGATGCTGGTGATCGGCTACCTCACGCGGTCCATCTGGGCGCTGGTGGCTGCGGGTCTGGTCTCGACCCTGGTCACCACGGTGCTCAGCCACCTGATCTTCCCGGGCCACAAGGACCGCCCGCAGTGGGACCCGGCCGCGCTGCGCGAGATCGTCAACTACGGCCGCTGGGTGTTCCTGTCGTCCGCGGTCGGCGTGCTGGCCATGCAGGGTGACCGGATCTGGTTCGGCGGCAGCATGACGGTGGCGCAGCTGGGGGTGTATTCGATTGCGGTGGGCATTCTGGCGGCCTTCCAGCTCAGCCTGCAGCGGCTGGCCGGGGCAGTGGCCTTGCCGGCCTTCAGCGAGGCGGCCAGGACCGGCGACATGGACCGCCTGCGCCACCTGTATTTCCGTTTCAGGCTGATCTTCGATGTGCTGACCCTGTTCACCTGCGGTTTCCTGTTCACCGCCAGCCCGCTGATCATCCACTGGCTTTATGACGCCCGGTATCAGGAGGCCGGGCAGATGATGGCGATCCTGTCGTTGTCGCTGTTCACCTTGCGCTATGGCCTGACGCAACAGATATGGATGGCCCTCGGGCTGACCAAGTACATGGCCATGGACAACATCATTCGGGTGGTGGCGCTGTTCACCCTGATGCCGTTGCTGCTGGCCATCGGCGGGGTGACCTATGCACTGTGGGGCGTGGCCTTGCATACCTTCTTCACGCTGTTCCTGATCTTCAAGGTCAGCCACCAGCTGGGCATGCTGAGTATCAAGCGGGAGCTGGTGGTGCTGCCAGTCATGTTGTTTGGCGCCCTGTGTGGCCAGTTCATCAGCCATCTGTTCGCCTTCTGATCGGCTGCGCCAAGGACCTGAACGATGAATGTGATCGACTTCTTTGATCGGACCCGAATCATCAACATCCCGTCCAGAACGGACCGCCGCGAAGAAACCGAGGCCGAATTCGCCCGCAACGGCTTCCACATCGATGACGAAAAGATCGGCTTCTTCCCTGCTGTGACGCCCACCGATCAACAGGGCTTTCCCAGCATCGGCGCCCGGGGCTGCTTCATGAGCCATCTGCAGATACTGGAAGAAGCCGTGCGCCTGAATGTCGACAACATCCTCATCATGGAAGACGACATCCAGTTTTCCCGGCGCATAGGCCCGTTTGGCAAAAAGGCCATCGAATCCCTGCAAGGCATGGACTGGGACATCGCCTACCTCGGCCATTCCTGTGAAGGCAATTCCGATAACCCCGGCTGGGCACCGGTCGATCGTCCCATCCACCTGTCGCACTTCTATGCGGTGAACGGCAAGAGCGTGGGCAAGCTGCGAGACTTTCTTGCGCAGATCCTGCAGCGCCCGCCCGGGCACCCGGACGGTGGGCCGATGCACTATGACGCGGCCCTCAATACGCTGATCCACACCGACAAGAACATCCAGGCCTACTACTTCACCTGGAACCTGGGCTACCAGAGGCCTTCGCGCACCGACCTGCATGCCCTGTCGGTATTTGACCGGCTGGCGCTGCTGCGGCCGGTGATGGCCCTTTACCGGCGCTTGAAGGCAGAAAAACTCAGGCGAACCCGCTAGCCGGCGTCACCTGCCTGTCATGCGAAGTTGATAGTGTTCGGGTCCCTTTTCGTGGCACAAGGTGTGCGACACGGTGTATCCCGGCACGACCCGCAAGCCGTTCATGCTCCGCTCCAGCGACATGCGCAGCGACGAATTCGCCGCCTTGTTCACCCAGCTTTACGGCAACCTGTATGCCGACATGCCGCCGCTGGGCGATGGCATTGCCATCGGTGGCGTCTATGGTCGCTTCGACGGCATGAGCGTGCGACGCATGCATTATCAGGGCGATTTCACCCTCGTCCTGCCAGCGCCGCAGGACGAAATCACCTTTGTGCTGCCCACTGCGGGCAAGATCGTTTTCGACCACCGCGGCGAGTCGATCGGCGGTGCTCAGGTCGGCCTGGCGGTGGACAAGCTCGACATCCGCTCGGTGCGCATCAGCGACGGGCATGCTCAGTGCGGCATGTCGATCCGCCGTGGCGCGTTCGCCGAACGGCTGTCGACCCTGCTCGAACAACCCTTGCCTGCGCCGATTCGCTTTGCGCCACAGGTTGGCCTGGGCAATTACGCACTGCCAGGCATCCGGGCCTTGCTCGAACTGGCAACCGGCACCGAGTTCGATCAGCTCATCAGCACGGGCCTGCTGATGCCTGTGCGCTTGCAGGAGATGCTGGTCGACGCGCTGCTGGAAACCTGGCCACACAACTACAGCGAGGCGTTGCGCAGCCCGGTGCCGGCCATTGCGCCGCGGCATGTGAAACTGGCCATGGCCTACCTGCGCGAACACCCGGCCAGGCAGGTCAGTGGTAGCGAGCTGGCGGGGTTGGCCAATGTCAGCCTGCGTGCGTTGCAGGAAGGCTTCCGGCGTTTTGCCGGCACGTCGATCGTCGGCTATCAGCGGCAGGTGCGGCTGGAGCAGGCGCGAGCGGTGCTGGCGCGCGGGGAGGGCGGGTCGGTGGCGGAGGTTGCCTTGCGCCATGGTTTCAGCAATCCCGGGCGGTTTGCCCAGTACTTCAAGCAGGCTTTCGGGATCAACCCCGCCGATCTGCGGCGCCGCTAGTCGGGGCAGCCCAGCGGCCCCCATGATCTTCAGAACGCGTAGCTGGCCTTGAGGCTGCCACTGACCCCATGGCTGTCACCCCCACCCATGGCTGCCACCTCGGCCCCGACACTCAGCGCCCCAAGGTTGGCCATCAGGTTGACGCCGCCCGTGAACTGGTCGCGATTGTCGAAGGCCGCCCGCTGCGCGATATCAAGCCCCAGCAAATGGCCTTCGCTGTCGACCTGGTGGTCGCCCAGCACATGCTCGTAACCCACCTCGACGCCTGGCACCAGCTGCCATCTGCCCATGGCGACTGGCGCGAACGAGGCCTTGAGGTTGGCCACGGCGGTGCGTCGGGTTTCTTTCAGGTCATCGACCTGAAAGGCCAGTTCGCTGCCTTTTTCGGTGAAACCCTCCACGTCAACGCGACTGACCCGCAGCCCCAGGCTCGGCTCCAGCACCAGGGCGGCGGTGGGCAGGCGATAGCCCAGTGTCAGGCTGCCGCCAGCCAGTGTGCCGTGGCTGTCGCCCTTCGCCGTGCCCAGGCCGCCACCGAGCTCACGCTTGCTGGAATAGTCGAGCCAGCCGGCGCTGGCATCGGCGTCGATGAACAGGCCACGTTCCAGGCCATTGGGTGCAAAGCGCGCCCCCAGGCTGAGGAAGGTCAGGTCGGTGTCCGCCTCGCCACCGGCCCCGCCGACATTGCCATTGCTGTAGCCGAAACCGGCATGGGCGCTCAGCTGCTCGGAGAAGCGCTGGGTCAGCCCGACCATCAGCCCCTGGCTGTGCTCGTTGCTGCTGGCCGCGCGGGAGGAACCGTCGGTGCCCAGGTACCCGGCCAGCGCGGTGCTCCACAGGCGCGACTGGCCGACCTTGAGGTCGCTGCCATCGGCAAACGGCGCGGCCGCACGGTCGATCATCGCCCCCTGGCGCAGCAGGAAGCTGGCGGCGTCGGCATGCACCTGGCCCCCCACGGTCGACTCGACGCCCCCCAGCGTGCCGGCGTCGATGGCCGACTGCAGGTAGTCGTTGTAGGCGCTGTAGGTGCCCGACAACGGGCTGTCCTGCAGCTGCCGCAGCAGCTGTGCACCGGCAGCGGCGTTGCCCAGCAGGCCGGCTTCGCCTGGCAGCGTGCCGTAGCGCACCATCTTGCCGCGCAGCACATAGAGGGTTTCTTGCGACAGCCCAAGGCCGGCCTTGAGGTAATTGTCCATGCTCCCGTACTCGGCGGTGACCTCATCCAGCCCGGCCTGCAGATAGCTGGCTTCGACGCCGAGCAGCGGGGCGTAGATGGCGGCCATGCTCGCCGGCATGGCCGCCAGCGTCGCGGCCACGCGCGTGGCGGTGTAGTCGTTGGTGGCCAGGTAGTTGTTCATGATGGTCGCCTCGTCGACCCCGGCAATGCTCAGCAGCACGGCTGCGGTCCAGCCGGTGCGGTCCTTGCCGGCGGTGCAGTGGAACAGCGCGGCACCGTCGGCGTTGGCCAGTTCGTTGAACAGTACGCTGAACTGCCCGCGCATGCCGGCATCGCTGACGAAGGCGCGGTTGGTATCCTGCATCATCGCCCGCGCCTGGGCTGCGCTGGTGAACGAGATGTTGGTGATGTTCGAGCCCGAGGTGGTGCTGCCGATGATGTCGATGTTGGTGTAGCTGGCGCCTGCTGGCAGGGTGTCGGGCGTGCTGGCGATTTCGCTGGGGGTGCGCAGGTCGTAGACATTGCTGATGCCCAGGCCGTTGAGGAATGCGAGGTCGGCCGCCGTAGGGGTCAGGGCGTTGGAGCGGTAGAACACCCCGCTGCGCATGACGCCATCATGGCGGGTGGTATAGGCGCTGGTGGTGCCGGCGATATCGCGGAAATTGTCGATGCCGGCCAGGCGCGGCGTGTCGAGTAAGTCGGCGGCATGGGCCGCGGAAACGGCCAGGGTGAGCAGGTACACGGAGCAGAACAGACGTTGCAACACGGCAGTAGCCTCGATCAGGTGCGTTGGGCTGGCTACTGTCGGCGGGCAACATGAAACTGAATGTTACAAGTAGCCGCGCAGCGTCAATGGCTGCGCGTTCTGTCCGTTGTGTGCGTTTTCTGGCTACGCCGCCCCCAAGAGGCTGGTGCATACCGCGTGGCTCTCCAGGATCCGGGCGTAATCCAGTGCCAGGTTGCTCAACGACAGTGCATGCACATCCTCGGCAGGCCAGAGCCGGCCTTGCCAGTCTTGCTGGTCGAAGGTGAAGCAGGCGTCTGCCACGACCACGACATCGAAACCGAGATTGCCTGCCGAGCGCGCCGTGGATTCCACCGAGTTGTTGGTGATCACGCCGGCAATCACCAGTTCGCCGATGCCGCGAACGTGCAGCCAGCGCTCCAGGCCCGAGTTGGCGAAGGCGTCCGGTACATGCTTGTCGAACACCGTTTCGCTGGCCAGCGGCGTAAACGCCGGCTGGAACTCACAGCCCGCCTGGCCCGGCCAGAATACCGAGTCGGGTGAGCGGGACACATGCCGTACATGCACGATGGGCCGCCCGCCCAGGCGCCATGCCGCGAGCAGTTCGCCCATGCGCAATTCGGCCTCGGGGTTGTTGCGCCGGCCCAGGCGTGGGTGATGGATACCGACCTGCAGGTCGATCAGCAACAATGCGGCATTGGCGGCGATGGCAGTCATGCGAAGCTCCTTGTCTGCGAGCATCTGACCGTAGCACAGGCGACAAGCCGAGAGGCGAGCGGGTCATCTGATCCGCTTTTTTTCCTCGAACCTGAATCTGTAACCGTATCAGCCTGAGGCGCACAATGCTGTTCGTCCCTGCTATCACACTGAAGAGGTTCCGATGGGCAAGCTCGCGCTGTTTCTGGGTGGCTTTCTGCTGTTGACCGTTCTGATCGGCTTGCTGGGCACCATTCCGCCAAGCTGATTCTTCTCACCCCTTCCGGCCCGTCTGCCTCGTTGGACGGGCCAGACCGCTGCAAGATCCTGGCCGCCTCGTCCGGCTGTACCGCTTTACGTTGTCTCGGCGATCACTGTGCGATAAGTCCTTAATTGTCCGGGGAAATCTGTCCACAAAAAACGTGGGTAGGTCTGTGGATAAAGTTCTGCAAGCCAGGCAATTTGCGGGCTCTGTTAAATTGAGCAGAAATTGAGCAGCCGCTACCTGGCGCGTTCAGAGGCGGCTGAGCCGGCCTGGCGCAAGGCCAGCAGCAACTCACGCACGCGGGCAGGCAGCTCGCCAGAGGGGTACACCGCGTGCATCTGCGGGTCCTGGCCGGTGCTTGAGGTCAGCCGGTAGTCCGCGCATACCCGCACCAGGCGTCCCGCCTTCACCTGTGCTTCTGCCACCCAGTCTGCCAGGCGTGCGATGCCGGCGCCGGCCAAGGTGCTGTGGTACACCGCGTCGCCAGAGCCCAGGCGCAAGCGCGGATGAGGGCGCAGGCTGGTGATCTGGCCGTCACGGCAGAAATGCCACGCTTTGAGGATGCGCGGCGCGGTGTGCAGGATCAGGGCATGCTTGTCCAGCTGCTCGGGCCGTTCCGGCATGCCGGCGCGGGCGACGTAGGCCGGGCTGGCATACAAGTGGCGGTGATAGCGCCACAGTGGGTACCCAATCAGTTCGCTCGACTGCGCAAAGGCGCCGCGGACCACGAAATCGAACTTGCCGTGCAACGGGTCGAAGGCGGCATCGCCGTATTGCACGTCGAGGGTCACTTGCGGATGGCGCTGGCTGAAACTGGCCAGCACACCAGGCAATACGTGCTCGCCGAGCAGTTGCGGCGCGGCAAAGCGCACCCAGCCTTGCGCAGTACCCGTGAGCGCAGCCAGTTCATCGGCCGCGTCGCGTTGCACATCCAGCAAGCGCTCGGCATGGGGCAGCAGGCGTTCACCGGCTTCGGTGAGTGTAACCGCGTTGGCGTTGCGGTTGAGCAGCTTGCACCCGCTGCTGTCTTCCAGGGTTTGCACCGCGCGGGTTACCGCGCTGGGCGAACGGCCCAGCGCACGGGCGGCGGCGACGAAGCTGCGCTTGTGCGCAACACTGACGAACGCCTGGATTTCGCGCAGCATGTTCAATGCCATGGAGGGCTCCTGATTGCAGTTTTCGCAATGCGGCATTTCAACACAAGCGCGCTGGATTGATTAGCCTTGCGGTCTGTTTTCACTGCCAGGGGCCGCACCATGATGGATATCGCCGTACTTTCTCTGTTCGCTTTCGCTGCCGGCCTGATCGATGCCGCCGTCGGTGGCGGTGGGCTGATTCAGATCCCGGCGCTGTTCAACGTGCTGCCCACGGCACAGCCGGCGGCGCTGCTGGGCAGCAACAAGCTGGCCTCTGTGTGCGGCACGGCCTTTGCGGCTCGTTCATTCATTCGCAAGGTGGCCCTCGACTGGGGATTGATCGTGCCGGCGGCGCTCAGTGCCTTTGTGATGGCGTTTGCCGGAGCGGCCACGGTGTCGCGGGTACCGCCGAGCGTGATGCGCCCGGCGGTGCTGGTGCTGATCGTGCTGATGGCGATCTACACCTTTTGCAAGAAGGACTTTGGCACCTTGCACAAGCCGGCCAGGATCGGCCGCCGGGAGCAGTGCCTGGCGGTGCTGATCGGCGGTGCGATCGGTTTCTATGACGGCTTGTTCGGCCCGGGCACCGGCAGCTTCCTGATCTTCCTGTTCATCCGCTTCTTTGCTCTTGACTTCCTGCATGCCTCGGCATCGGCGAAAGTGGTCAACATCGCCACCAACCTGGCAGCGCTGGTGTTCTTCGTGCCGTCGGGCAATGTGCTTTACGCCATCGCCCTGCCGATGGCTGCGTGCAATATCCTCGGTGCTCTGACCGGGACCTGGCTGGCAGTGCGCAAGGGCGCGGGTTTTGTGCGCGGGCTGTTCCTGATCCTGCTGTGCGTACTGATCGCCAAGCTGTCCTGGGACCTGCTGAGCTGACTCAGATGACCTGGCGCTGCACCTCGGCCTGCTCGACGCGGTTGCGGCCATGCGCCTTGGCCCGGTACAGCGCCTGATCGGCGCGCGCCAGCAGGTCGTCCAGGCTCGGCGCGCTTTGGTCCGCGGCGCAGCCAGCCAGGCCAATGCTGACGGTGATCTGCAGGCGCGTATCGCCCTGGGCGGCATGCAGGTCCTGCACGGCGCGGCGCAGACGCTCGGCGGTGAACGTGGCCTGTTCCGGTGGCAGCCCCGGCAGTACCACCACGAACTCTTCACCGCCCAGGCGAGCCAGCAGCGCTTGGTCGTGCAACTGCTCCTGCAGGGTACTGGCGAACTGGCGCAGGACCTGGTCACCGACTGCATGACCATGGCAATCGTTGATCGACTTGAAATGGTCGATGTCGAGCATCATCAAGGTCAGCGGCAGCCCATGCTGCTGACGGCTGTCGAGCAGGGCATTGGCGCGCCGGGTAAAGGCACTGCGGCTGAGCAGGCCGGTGAGGTGGTCGATGGTGGCCTGGTGCGCCAGGCGCGCCAGCAGGCTGCGATTGGCCTGGCTGACGCAGGCGACGACCAGTGGGCCGAGGACCAGCATGGCGATCCCCAGGCGCGCCGACATCAGCGTGGTAACTCCGGGTTCGCTCTGCGGCACGCTGAAGTGCATGAGGTTCTGCGCCACCGCCACGATCAGTGTGCTGCCAGCGGTAAGCGCCAGCAACGAAACCAGAAAAGGCGAGTACGTCCAGGCACACCACAGCAGCGCGGCAATCGGAAAGGCAATGGCGCCAGGGCCGCCGAAGGCGATGCTCAAGGCCAGTGAGGCCAGCAGCACCAACAAGGGCGCCAGGCGGATGGCCTGGGCGCCGCTGCGCATCAGTACACGGGTCGATGGGGCGGTGAGCAGTACCGGCAGCACCAGCACACTGGTCGAGAACTGTTCGCTGAACCAGGCCAGCCAGGTGGCCTGCAACGACCTTTCGAACCACGGTGTAGCCATTACGCAGGCCATGCTGGCCGCCACCACGGCACCCGCTGCGCAGGCTCCGAACACACTGAGCACGCCATGCGGGGTACGCATCCGTTTGTGCAGGCGGGGCAAGCGCGAAAGCAACCACCACACTGTCACCACCACGCCGAGGTTGCACAGGTTGAACCACAGGGCGGGAGCCCAGGCACTGCCACATGCCAGGTCGGCGGCGACCATGGCCAGCCACACCAGGCCAAAGCCCACCCAGCTGGCTTGGCGCGGGTAACGCAAGAGCACCCCGGCCAGCACCGCATTGACCGGCCAGAACAGCGATAACGATTCGATCGGCCGGGCCAGGATCCCGCCGAGGGTCAGGGCGAAGGTCAGGGCGAACAGGGCAAGGTAGGGCAACAAGCGCGATTGTGCTGGAAAAACCATAGGCTCGACCGACAAGCGGAAACGAAATCCAGGACAACGGCTATAAGCACCTGGGGCATTGGCGTGTCAGTGTGTTGGCACCGGGTGCTTGATGTCAATCTGCCGTGTTCGTGCAAGTTGATGTCAAATAGCCTCCAATCCTCGCCATATTGCCTAGAGACCGAAGAACCAGGGCACCATCAGCACCGTGACCAGCATCACCAGTACGGTGAAAGGCACTCCGATTTTGACGAAGTCGGCAAAGCGGTACTGGCCCGGGCCGAGCACCAGGGTGTTGACGGGTGAAGACACCGGCGTCATGAACGCTGCCGATGCTGCCAGGGCGACGGTCATGGCGAACGGGTAGGGCGACAGGCCCAGCTGCGTGGCCGTGCTGATCGCCACCGGGGCCATCAGCACGGCGGTGGCGGTGTTGGAGATGAACAGGCCGATAATGGCCGTGACCATGAACAGGCAGGCCAGCATGGCCAGCGGCCCGGCACCGCCCAGCAAGCTGACCAGGCCACCCACGGCCAGGTCGATGCCGCCGGTTTTCTGCAGCGCCTGGGCGAACGGCAGCATGCCGACGATCAACACCAGGCTCTGCCAGTGAATGGCCCGGTAGGCGCTGTTCATGTCGATGCAGCGCCCGGCGCCCATCAGCAGGCAGCCGATCAGCGCGGCGATGACATTGGGTACTGCGCCGCTGACCATCAACCCGACCATCACCGCCAGGCTGACCAGGGCATGCGGTGCTCGGGCGCGGGCGGGCGCCACCTGATCGATTTCGGCCGGCAGGCTCAACACCAGAAAGTCCTTTGGCTGGCTCTGCAGTTGGCGCACGGCTTTCCATGGGCCGACCACCAGCAGCGTATCGCCAAGGCGCAGCTTCTCTTCCACCAGTTGTTCTTCAATGGCCGCCTGCTCGCGGCGCAGGCCAACCACGTTGAGGTCATAGCGGGTGCGGAAGGCCAGCTCCAGTATGCTCTTGCCGATCAGCTGAGAGCCCGGCGGCAGCGACACCTCCGCCATGCCCAGGTCCTGGGACTGGTCGATGAAATAGGCGGCCTTGAAATGCAGCGGTTCCAGGTGCATGGTCTGGCACAGGCTGCGCAGGTCGTCGCGGTGGGCGAACAGGTCGAGCAGCAGCACATCGCCTTGCTGCAGGACGGTGCCTGAGTCGGCGGCGATCACCCGGGTGGTGAACTTGTGCTGGCGTTCGATGCCGATGACGTTGGCGCCATGCCTGGTGCGCAGTTTAAGCTCGCCCAGGGTATGGCCGATCAGTGGCGATTTGGCTCGGATGCGCAGGCGCCGTTCGCGGCCGTTGAGCTTGTAGTCGAGCACCAGGTCCAGCAGCGTGCGGCGGCTTTCCACGCGGCCGTCCTTGCGCGTTTCGCCATTGAGCCAGTTGCGGGTCAGCAGCATGTAGCCGATGCCCAGCACCAGCACCACCAGGCCGAACGGGGTGAAGCTGAAAAAGCTGAAGCCGGGCGCGCCATGGCGTACCAGTTCGCTGTGCACCACCACGTTGGGGGGCGTGGCCACCAGGCTGAGCATGCCGCTGATCAGGCCGGCGAAGCTCAGCGGCATCATCAACCGGCTGGGCGACAGTTTCAGGCGTGCGGCAATGCTGAGCACAACCGGGATGAAGATGGCCACCACGCCGGTCGAACTCATCACCGAGCCCAGTCCGGCCACCGAGACCATCAGCAAGACCAGCAGCCGTGCCTCGCTATTACCGGCCTTTTCGCTCATCCATTCACCGATGCGGTAGGCGATGCCGGTGCGTACCAGCCCTTCGCCGATCACGAACAGGGCGGCGATCAGCACCACGTTGGGGTCGCTGAAACCGGCCAGGGCCTGTTCCACGGTGAGGATGCCCGACAGTGGCAGGGCGAGGATCACCAGCAGGGCGACCACGTCCATGCGCGGGCGGTTGATGACGAAGAGGATGACGACGACAGCCAGCAGGCCGAGTACCCAGAGCAATTCCTGGTTCATGGGGCGAGGGTGTTCCTTCACTCAAAGGGTCACGAAAGACAGTAGCAGTCAGTGTGGCAGCTTGCGGTGAAGGTGGTGTTGATGTGCTGCAGGGTTTGCAGCCATGGGCAAATGAAAAGGGCCGCACGATGCGGCCCTTTTGCTTGACGTCACTCAGTGGTGACGATGATGGCGGTGCTTGCTGCTGCCACCGTTGTCGCCCATGTGGTTGCCCAAGGCGCCACCGGCCGCGCCGCCCAGACCTGCACCGATGGTAGAGCCGGTCCTGCCACCTACTGCGCCGCCCAGCAGCGAGCCGCCGGCCGAGCCCAGGCCACCGCCAATGGCGGCTTCGGTACGGTTGCCTTTCTTCGCCGCTACTGCACTACCGGCGGCACCGCCGAGACCGGCGCCGATGGCTGCGCCAGTGCGGCCGCCCATCTGCTGGCCGACAACGTTGCCCAGGACACCACCCAGGCCACCACCGATGGCGGCAGTACCGTCACCGGCGAAAGCGCCCTGGCACAGCAGCAGGCCAAGGGCGAGGGAAGGTAGAGTCAGACGCATGATTGGAACCTCAGAGGAATCATCAGGTTAAGGTGCCGCACGGTTGGGCGGCGGGTCAGGGTAGGGAAGACGCTTCAGCGATCGTAACGGTCACTGCGCCATTGGCGGTCGTCGTCATCGTCGCGATCGTGCCGGTGGTGGTGACGGTGGCCGCGGTCGTCATCGCGCCAGCCGCCGTCATCACGGTAGTGGTCGTGATAGCAGCCCGACAACAGCAGGAAAGCGGCGATCAGTGAAAAGCTTGCAAAGCGGGTCATCTCGATATAGGTCCTTGATCCGCATAGGTTTACGGGACACTAACTGAGACTGGGATCGATCCATTTGGTTTCCTTGACCCGCAAGATTTTGCTGCGCGAGCGATGAATGGCGCTCAGGAGGCAGGGTGGATGGCAAGCACTACGCCATTAGTGGTCTGAACCAGCACATAGTGATCCCCCATGCGCACCCAGTGGCTTTCCTTTTCCGGTGCGGGCAGGCCCTTGGCTTTCCAGTCGCTCAGGGCCGCGTCGTCGCGTTTGTATTGGTCGGGCGCCTTGTCGCCGACTTTGAGTTCGCGGTTGTGGGTTTCCGGTGCCTTGACGCTTTCCTCGGCCGAAGGGGCAGCCAGGGTCATCATCGGCAGGCTGGCCAGCAGTAATGCAGGCAGAAGGTGGTTGGCTTTCATGGCAATCTCCTTGAGGGGGGTATGTACCAGATGCGACAGCGGCCCGCTTGGGACAATTCATTTGCGGTGCTAGAGTCGCTTTCTTTTTTGCCCCGAGGATGGAACATGCGAGCAATTCTGCCGATGGTTGCGGCGCTGGTGTTGGTAGGTTGCGCGAGCGCGACCATGGATGCGGCACGCGCTGGCAAGCCGACAGCCCAGCTCGACTCGCGCAAGGCGCCGGAGCTGGTGGCGCAGTGCATCCAGTTCAGCTGGCAGAAAGAGGATGTGTTCGGCGACGACGCCAGTGGCTACCTTGAGCCGCGCAAGCAGGGCGGGTTGACGGTGTATACCCGCGAGGCGGAGTCGTTCGTGGATGTGTACCCGCAGGCGGGCGGGACGCGGGTGGATTACTACGCGCAGAAGAATGACGGTGTGGCCCTGCAGCGCCGGGCGGCGGCGGCGACCTGTTTGTAAGACTTGAGTCTTGCGGTGGTGCAAATATCGAGCGCCGCCCGTGCGGCGCTCGATATCCGAGCCAATACATCCCGAGCGTCAGGACAAGAACCCACCGTCGACATTCAGCGCGGTACCGGTGGTGTAGCTGGAAGCATCGCTGGCCAGGTACAGCACGGCACCGGCCATTTCCTTGGGGTCGGCCACGCGCTTGAGCGGGATCTGCTGCAGCGCGGCATTGAGGATGGCGTCGTTCTTCACCAGGGCCGAAGCGAACTTGGTGTCGGTCAGGCCCGGCAGCAGGGCGTTGCAGCGAATGCCGAACTGCGCGCACTCCTTGGCGAACACTTTGGTCATGTTGATCACCGCCGCCTTGGTCACCGAATAGATGCCCTGGAACAGGCCCGGCGAAACGCCGTTGATCGAGGCGACGTTGATGATGCTGCCACCACCGTTTTCACGCATCAGCTTGCCAGCTTCCACCGACATGAAGAAGTAGCCGCGGATATTCACGTCGACGGTCTTCTGGAAGGCACTCGGGTCGGTATCGAGCACGTTGCAGAATTGTGGGTTGGTGGCTGCATTGTTGACCAGGATATCCAGGCGCCCGAACTGTTCACGGATGCCGGCGAACACCTGCTGGATCTGCTCCAGTTCACCAATATGGCAGGCCACCGGCGTGGCCTTGCCACCCGCTGCAATAATGGCCTGCGCGACCTGCTGGCAACCCTCCAGCTTGCGGCTGGAGACGATCACGTGGGCGCCTTGCTGTGCCAGCAGATGGGCAATGGCCTCGCCGATGCCACGGCTGGCACCGGAGACGAAGGCAATCTTGCCGTCGAGGTCGAACAGTTGGGTCTTGGACATGCTGTTTTCCTTGTTGTCTGGCATCAGAGCGTGGACTTGCCGATGACCTGCAGGCTCATCTGCTCCAGCAGCCGGTTCATGTGAATGAACTGGGCGAAGCGTTTGTCCTGGGTCTGGCCGTGGTAGTAGCGGTAGTAGATCTGCTGGACGATGCCGGCCAGGCGGAACAGGCCGTAGCAATAGTAGTAATCGAAGTTGTCCAGGTGGATGCCGGCGCGCTCGGCGTAGTAGTCGACGAACTGGCGGCGCGTGAGCATGCCTGGGGCATTGCTTGGCTGGCGGCGCATCAGTTGCACCGGCGCCGGGTCGCTGGCCTCGATCCAGTAGGCCAGGCTGTTGCCCAGGTCCATCAAGGGGTCACCGAGGGTGGCCATCTCCCAGTCCAGCACCCCGATGATGCGCATGGGGTTGTCGGCGTCGAGGATGACGTTGTCGAAGCGGTAGTCGTTGTGCACGATGCCTGGCCGCGGATGGTCGGCGGGCATCTTCTCGTGCAGCCAGGCGATCACGTTCTCCCAGCGTGGCGCATCGGGTGTCAGGGCTTTCTCGTAGCGGCTGGTCCAGCCCTCGATCTGGCGCTGCACGTATCCTTCCGGCTTGCCCAGGTCGGCCAGGCCACAAGCGTGGTAGTCCACTTGATGCAACTCGACCAGGCGGTCGATGAAACTTTTGCACAGGGCCTCGGTGCGGCTGGCGTCCAGGCCCAGCTCGGCGGGGATGTCCGAGCGCAGGATCATGCCCTTGACCCGTTCCATCACGTAGAACTCACCCCCGATCAGCGACTCGTCGGTGCAATGGACGTAGGCCTTGGGGCAATACGGGAATCCGCTGTTGAGCTGGTTGAGGATGCGGAACTCGCGGCCCATGTCATGTGCCGACTTGGCCTTGTGACCGAAGGGCGGGCGGCGCAACACGAATTCACGGCCCGGGTAGCTGACCAGGTAGGTGAGGTTGGACGCGCCCCCCGGGAACTGGCTGATGCTCGGCAGGCCTTCGAGGCCGGCGATGTGGCCCTTCAGATAAGGATCGATGACGGCCGCGTCGAGTTCTTCGCCGGGGCGTACCTGGGTGGACTGGTCGGTGAGCGTCATGCGATTTCCTTATTATCTGGTGCAAGGACTATTGGCTAATCTAATGGCCTGGCGGCAGTGGGACAAGCGTGCCAGGGGCCATATAGGCGAGGGTGTTGCCGGTCGATCACTGCACCGAATGCCAGGCAAAAAAAAACCGAAGCCGGCCAGGCTTCGGTTCTTTGATTCTGCGTTGTGCCCGGCACTCAGGAAGGGAACAGCTCGCTGAGCTTCATCGACAGCATCATGTCGCCTTCGACGCGCAGCTTGCCGCCCATGAAGGCCTGCATGCCGTCGGTTTCACCGCTGACGATGCCTTTCAGGGTTTCGCTGTCCAGCACCAGGGTGCAGTTGGCATCCGGGTTTTCACCTTCCTGGATGTCGCAGGTGCCATCTTTGACGATTAGCGCGTATTGCTTGTTTTCGTCGGTGATATTGAAGCCGAACACCAGGTCCAGGCCTTCAGCAGCCGCTGGGTTGAATTTTGCTTTCATCGCTTCGACGGCTTTAGCTACATCGCTCATGGTGTTTTCCTTGTTAAGTGATATTCGCGTCCGTAAGGACACAACGGGCCGGGCTCAACGGTAGGTGATGAGCTCCGGGGCCCTCAACAGCTGCACATGGGCTTGGCTGTTGAAGGAAGCCAGTGCCACGTCGCGGCCGCGGAATTTCAGCTGGCTGAGCGACGTGTTGATGATCTGCCAGTTCAGCGCAAAGGCCTGGCTGGGCGTGATTCGGGTAACCAGGTGAAGCAGGGCGGCGATGGTGCCCCCGGATGTGAACACGGCGATGTTTTCGCCACTGCCCGCAGTGCCCAGCAGACGCTGCAGGCCGGCCTCGACCCGTGCGGTGAAGGCCTGCCAGGTCTCCAGGCCGTCATCGGCATGCTCGCCCGCATGCCAGCGCTGCACCATCAGCGCGAACAGGCGCTGGAACTCGCTGCGGTTCCGGGCACCATTGCGCAGGATCTCCCGGGCATGCGGCTCCTCAGTCAACAGGCCAGGCAGCAGGGCACGAATCACCCCATCGGCGTCGAACTCATTGAACGCCGGGTCGGTCTCAATGGCCGGTACCGGGCAACCGCTGGCGTTCATCGCCTGCAGTGCGTGCCGGGCAGTATCCTGCTGCCGGCGCAGGTCACCCGCCACGCAGCGGTCCAGGTGCAGGCCGAGCTGGGCGAGGTGTTCGCCCAGGGCCTGGCTCTGGCGCACACCGACAGGGGAGAGGACGTCGTAGTCGTCTGCACCGAAGGAAGCCTGGCCATGTCGGATCAGGTAGAGATTGCCCACTGCGGTATCCGGCGTTGAAGGTTGCTGCGAGGTTAGGATGCGCCAGACAGGCTGTCAACGAAAAAACATACAAGCGTTTGAAAAGGTTGTTTGAACTGTGTTGCCAGCGTTTACCTCGGCTGGCGAGGGCACGGGCGCAACGGTATGCTTGCAGCAGTTTCGCGCCGATCGGGCGCAGGTTCATAAGGAGTCAACGTGGAGTTTCTTGCCGAATACGCAAGCTTTCTCGCCAAAACCGCCACCCTGGTGATTGCCATCCTGGTGGTCTTGTCCGCCATCGCCGGATTGCGCGGCAAGGGGCGGCGCAAGGCCGGTGGGCAGTTGCAGGTCACCCGCCTCAACGAATTCTATAAGGAGCTGCGCGAGCGCCTGGAAAGCGGCTTGCTCGACAAAGGCCAGCTCAAGGCCCTGCGCAAGCAACAGGCCAAGGCGGAAAAACAGCAGAAGAAGGGCAAGGCTGAGGAAAAGGGCCGAGTGTTCGTGCTCGACTTCGACGGTGACATCAAGGCCTCCGCCACCGAGAGCCTGCGCAACGAGATCACCGCTCTGCTGACCCTCGCCACCCCTCGCGATGAAGTGGTGCTGCGCCTGGAAAGCGGCGGCGGCCTGGTGCACAGCTATGGCCTGGCGGCCTCGCAACTGGCGCGCATCCGCCAGGCCGGCATCCCGCTCACCGTGTGCATCGACAAGGTCGCGGCCAGCGGCGGTTACATGATGGCGTGCATCGGCGACAAGATCATCAGCGCGCCCTTCGCCGTGCTGGGCTCGATCGGTGTGGTGGCGCAGTTGCCCAACGTCAACCGCCTGTTGAAGAAGCACGACATCGATTTCGAAGTGCTGACCGCCGGCGAGTACAAGCGTACCCTGACCGTGTTTGGCGAGAACACCGAGAAAGGCCGGGAGAAGTTCCAGGAAGACCTGGACATCACCCACCAGCTGTTCAAGGACTTCGTGGCCCGCTACCGCCCGCAGTTGCACATCGATGAGGTCGCCACCGGTGAAGTCTGGCTCGGCATTGCCGCATTGAACCGCAAGCTGGTCGATGCACTGCAGACCAGCGACGAGTACCTCAGTGAGCGCGCCCGCACGGCCAGCCTGTTCCACCTGCACTATGCCGAACGCAAGAGCCTGCAGGAGCGAATCGGCATGGCCGCCAGCGGCACGGTTGAGAACACCTTGGTAGGTTTGTGGAGTAAACTCGGGCGCTTGCGCTAACACCTTGAACCCGTTGAAATTTTTTTTCGTTCAGGGGGTTGCAAGGTGAAAAGAATGCGGACATAATGGCGCCCATCGAAACGCAGCAAACCTTGAAAAGGTGCGGTGTTTCAAGGAGATAGCGAAGCGCAAGCTGCTAGATCCGAACTTTGAGGCCGAGTAGCAAAGTGGTTATGCTCCGGATTGCAAATCCGTCTACGCCGGTTCGATTCCGACCTCGGCCTCCACCATTCGAAAGCCCCGCAGCCATTGAGGTTGCGGGGCTTTTTTAATGCCTGCGGATTGGTCACGAACCCTGCATTTGGGACAAATCTGGGACACTGGAAGAAATTGCATGTCCCAAATGTCCCCGGCAAAATCCGGTTCATGGCTACTTTCGAACAGCGCCCAGGCGGCGCATGGCGGGCAAAGATCCGCCGCAAAGGATATCCCGCACTTTCCGCCACCTTCGACACCAAGGCCGAGGCCCAGCGATGGGCGGCTGAGATTGAAGGCGACATGTCGCGGGCTCGTTTCGTCGACATGCGTGAGGCTGAGCGAACGACCCTGGCCGAAGCATTGGACCGCTATGCCCGCGAGGTCAGCGTAGAGAAAAAGGGCGCCAAGCAAGAGCTGACGCGCATCAATAAGTGGAAGAAGCATGCTTTAGCCGACAAGGGCTTGGCCGTGTTGAAGTCCAGCGACTTTGCGCTGTACCGAGATAATGAGCTCAAGGCGGGAAGGTCCGTGTCCACGGTCAAGCTTGACCTGGCGATCATCAGCCACCTGTACACGGTGGCGATCAAGGACTGGGGTATCGAGGGGCTGAGCAACCCGATTTTCAAACTTCGCATGCCCAAGGGGGCAAAGGAGAGGGATCGTCGACCGGCCAGCTTCGAACTTGCGGACGTAATCGAGAAGGCGGGGGCGATTCACGCCGAGATGCCGGCGATCATCAAGCTTGCGGTGGAAACTGCCATGCGCCGTAGCGAACTGCTGGGGCTGCGCCGCGAGAACGTGAAGGAAAAGCACGTGGTGCTTGAGGATACCAAGAACGGGACCAGGAGAACGGTGCCACTGTCATCGAAAGCCAGGGCAGCACTCGACAGTCTGCCGTATCGGCTCGATGGCAATTTGTTCTCCCTGGCCCCGCACTCGGTTAGCCTGTACTTCAACCGGGCCTGCAAGGCTGCCAAGGTGAAGGACCTGCATTTCCATGACCTGCGCCACGAAGGAACCTCCAGGCTTTTCGAGAAGGGGCTGTCGATCATGGAGGTGGCCAGCATTACCGGGCACAAAACGATGAGCCAGCTCAAGCGGTACACGCATTTGTGCCCGAACACTCTGGCGGACAAGCTGGGCTAGCGAACGCTGGCGAGGGTCGGCGGTGCATTGCGCTTCCGGCCCCGCTTGGCTGGCACATGCAGACCCTGTTCGTACTCTTCCAAGAACTTGCGCACCGTCGCGACCCGCCAACACACGCGCTTTCCCTGCTTGAAAAATGGTGGCAGCCAGCTGGCTCCGTCCTGCCGCGCACTGCGGATCGATGATTCTGTGCGCCCGAGCATCTTGGCCAGCTCGGGAACGTGGATGATTTCTTGCTCCATCTGACCTCCTTAGGCCAAAAAGTGATGCCCGACCTTCGCCGCCCTGGCGGCTTCCTCAGTGCGGAACATGAGCTGGGTTTTGCTGATGCGGCCATAGGCCTCGTATTCGGCATCGACCCACCAGGCGCCGAACTTGCGGTACGGCGCGCTGAGGATCTTCGTGACGTAGCAGTCGATCAGGTTCATGGATGACTCCCTGCTCAGTCCCAGCTGAGCTTCGCCGGTGTGGGCGGAATGGTTTCGAGGCTGGACAGGTTGAGCAGGGTGAAGTACCCGC
>NZ_BQIJ01000017.1:0-121549 GCF_021602465.1 Pseudomonas urethralis | reverse complement strand
CGATCAATTCGAGGTCTACTTCGGCCACCATAGAATTGGGAAATACAATTTCAACGATGTCGCTAGGGGACGATAATGTGTCAACCATGTCTCCGCACACGTGTCAGTGATGTGTCCGGTCCATACAACGGGGCAAAAAGTAACCAAAAACCCCTCGCTCCCATCATCCGGCCCCTACGCTGCGCTTCGGGGTCCCCTCACTCCGGCCTTGCTCCCGGTAGGACCGCGCTGCAGGCCCCATCCTGGGGCCCAGCGCTTGACGGGCATCCATGCCCGTCACCTCCCTCCGCAAGACCTGCGTTCGGCCTCCTGAAGTCGCAATCTGCGTCGCCTGAACTACCGCGCGCTTAGAAGCAAAAGCAGAGCAAGAGCAAGAGCAAGAGCAAAGCGGGTCGCGGGTCGCGGGTCGCGGGTCGCGGGTCGCGGGTCGCGGGTCAGCGTGGCTTGAGGTCCAGCCTGCGCAGGTGGCAAGTCACTTCCTCACGGTCGTGATACAGCTGCTTGCAGGCAATCGATACCTTGACCTTGCGCGCCTTGAACGTCGCCTCCATGCGCTCCAGCAACCGCCGTACTTCGGCATAGCGCTGCTTCATCGGCAACTTCAGGTTGACCACCGCCTCACGGCACAGCCCCTCTCCCAACCACGTCTCGATCAGTGAGGTGGTCCGCGCCGGCTTCTCGACGATATCGCAGACCATCCAGTCCACCGGATGCTTTGGCTGCCAGGTGAAACCGTCCGCCATCAGGTGCTCTACCAGCCCAGTCTCCATCAGGCTTTCGGCCATCGGCCCATTGTCGATGGCGGTGACCAGCATGCCGCGACGCACCAACTGGTAAGTCCAGCCGCCAGGCGAAGCGCCCAGGTCGACACCCTTCATGTCGTCACCAAGGCGCTCATCCCACTGCTCACGCGGAATGAACTGATGCCACGCCTCTTCCAGCTTGAGGGTCGAACGGCTCGGCGCCTCACGCGGAAACTTCAGCCGCGGGATGCCCATCGGCCATAACGCGCTGTTGCTCGCCTCGGCCACGCCGACGAACACCCGCCGGCCGCTGATGAAGGTCAGCAGCAGACGCGGCAGGCGGGCGTTGTCCACCAGGCGACCTGCCTTTTCCAGGGCCTTGCGCAGCGGTACTTCGAACTTGCGGCAGAAGGTCGACAGCTCCTTGCCTTCGTTGCTGTCCAGCACTTCCAGCCACAGGCTACCGAAAACCGGCTGCTCGGCCAGATGCGCCAACAGCACGCTGATGCGGTCGGTCTCCGGCAGTTCGATGTAGGTGCCTCGCGCCCACTGGCGCGGGAAGATCAGTTGCGCAAAGCGCAGCTGTGCCATCAGGCGTTCGGCACCTTCGGCCTCGGCGCAGACGAACTCGGCACAAGCGCTCTGCGGCTTGCCCTTGGCATAACCGGCCACACCCAGCTGGGCGGCGTGTTCGCTGATCTCGGCGCAGACCTCACCCTCGAAACCGGGCCGGCAATGCATGAACAGGGTATTCATCTCTCACTCCACTACGGCTGACGCACCACGGGCGCCGGCAGGGCGGCGATGATAAAGGAAGATCGGAACCTGCGACATGCCCCGCCGGTCCAGAAAAGAGTCAGGGGCAGCAAACAGCGCTAACCTGACCCTTCAGCCAGGCCCGTGCCGTGCGGGCCGAAACAGCGCGGTGGCACCGGCCATCCAGCCGTGCCGGGCCCCGCCGCACAAGGAGTTGGCAATGCCCTCGCTCGATAGCCTGAATACCCTCAAGACCCTCCAGGTGGCTGACCGCACCTACCACTACTACAGCCTCGCCGAAGCCGGCCGGCAGCTGGGCGACCTGCAGCGCCTGCCCATGTCGCTCAAGGTGCTGCTGGAAAACCTGCTGCGCTGGGAAGACGGCAAGACCGTCGGCACCGATGACCTGCGCGCCCTCGCCGGCTGGCTGCAGGACCGTCGCTCCGACCGCGAAATCCAGTACCGCCCGGCGCGGGTGCTGATGCAGGACTTCACGGGCGTGCCAGCAGTCGTCGACCTGGCCGCCATGCGCGCCGCCATGGCCAAGGCCGGCGGTGATCCGCAGCGGATCAACCCGCTGTCGCCGGTGGAACTGGTGATCGACCACTCGGTGATGGTCGACCGCTACGCCACGCCACAGGCCTTCACCCAGAACGTCGACATCGAAATGCAGCGCAACGGCGAGCGTTATGCCTTCCTGCGCTGGGGCCAGAGCGCATTCGACAACTTCCGCGTGGTACCGCCGGGCACTGGCATCTGCCACCAGGTCAACCTGGAATACCTCGGGCGCACGGTATGGACCCGCGAAGACGATGGCCGCACCTATGCCTTCCCCGACACGCTGGTCGGCACCGACTCACACACCACCATGATCAACGGCCTTGGCGTACTCGGCTGGGGCGTCGGCGGCATCGAGGCGGAAGCGGCCATGCTCGGCCAGCCGGTGTCGATGCTGATCCCCGAAGTGATCGGCTTCAAGCTCACCGGCAAGCTGCGCGAAGGCATCACCGCCACCGACCTGGTGCTGACCGTCACGCAGATGCTGCGCAAGAAAGGCGTCGTCGGCAAATTCGTCGAGTTCTACGGCGACGGCCTGGCCGACCTGCCCTTGGCCGACCGTGCGACCATCGCCAACATGGCACCGGAATACGGCGCGACCTGTGGCTTCTTCCCGGTCGATGAGGTCACCCTCGACTACTTGCGGCTGTCCGGCCGCCCAAGCGAATCCGTGCAACTGGTCGAGCAGTATTGCAAGGCCCAAGGCCTGTGGCGCCTGCCAGGGCAGGAACCGCTGTTCAGCGACACACTGGCCCTGGACATGCACGACGTCGAGGCCAGCCTGGCCGGGCCCAAGCGGCCACAGGACAGGGTTGCCCTGGGGCAGGTAAGCCAGGCCTTCGACCACTTCATCGAGCTGCAACCCAAACCGCTGGCCAAAGAGGTCGGGCGCCTGGAGAGTGAAGGCGGTGGCGGTGTGGCGGTCGGCAACGCCGATCAGGCCGGCGAAATCGCCTACAGCCATAAAGGCCAGACCTACACCCTGCGCGACGGCGCTGTGGTCATCGCCGCGATTACCTCGTGCACCAACACTTCCAACCCCAGCGTGATGATGGCGGCCGGCCTGTTGGCGAAAAAAGCCCTGGAAAAAGGCCTGCAACGCAAGCCCTGGGTCAAGAGTTCACTGGCCCCTGGCTCCAAAGTGGTGACCGATTATTACCAGGCTGCGGGGCTCACCCCATACCTGGACCAGCTTGGCTTCGACCTGGTCGGCTACGGCTGCACCACTTGCATCGGCAACTCAGGGCCATTGGACGACGCCATCGAAAAAGCCATCGCCAGCGCCGACCTAACGGTCGCTTCGGTCCTCTCGGGCAACCGCAACTTCGAAGGCCGCGTGCACCCTCTGGTCAAGACCAACTGGCTGGCCTCGCCTCCGCTGGTAGTGGCCTACGCGCTGGCCGGCAGCGTGCGCGTCGACCTGACCCAGGATGCGCTGGGGACGGGCAACGACGGCAAGCCCGTCTACCTGCGCGATATCTGGCCCAGCCAGCAGGAAATCGCCGACGCCGTGGCCAAGGTCGACACGGCCATGTTCCACAAGGAATACGCCGAAGTCTTCGCCGGCGACGCGCAATGGCAGGCCATCGAAGTACCGCAGGCGGCGACTTACGTCTGGCAGGACAGTTCTACCTACATCCAGCATCCACCGTTCTTCGACGATATCGGCGGGCCGCTGCCCGAGATCAAGGACATCCACGGTGCACGCATCCTCGCCCTGCTCGGCGACTCGGTGACCACCGACCACATCTCCCCGGCCGGCAACATCAAGGCCGACAGCCCCGCCGGGCGTTACCTGCGCAGCAAGGGGGTGGAGCCTCGGGACTTCAACTCCTACGGTTCGCGGCGCGGCAACCACGAAGTGATGATGCGCGGCACCTTCGCCAATATCCGCATCCGCAACGAGATGCTGGCCGGCGAGGAAGGTGGCAACACCGTGCATGTGCCCAGCGGTGAGAAGCTGTCGATCTATGACGCAGCCATGCGTTATCAGGCCGAAGGCACGCCGCTGGTGGTCATCGCCGGCCAGGAATATGGCACCGGCTCCAGCCGTGACTGGGCGGCCAAGGGCACCAACCTGCTGGGGGTCAAGGCGGTGCTGGCAGAAAGCTTCGAACGCATCCACCGCTCCAACCTGGTGGGCATGGGCGTGCTGCCGCTGCAGTTCAAGGCCGGGCAGGACCGCAAGCAATTGGCGCTGACGGGCAAGGAACAGATCGACCTGCTGGGGCTCGACGGCGCCCAGATCACACCGGGCATGAGCCTGCCCCTGCGCATTACCCGTGAGGATGGGCAACAACAGCAGATCGAGGTGCTGTGCCGGATCGACACGCTCAATGAGGTGGAATACTTCAAGTCAGGTGGGATCTTGCACTATGTGCTGCGGCAGATGATTCGCAGCTGATTGGCTTGGGTGCTGTGGCGTCTGTGAAATCGAGCGCCGCCCGCGCGGCGCTCGATCTACGCGCCACTACAAAACGACGTCAGGCACCCGGCAGTAGCACTTTGATGGCCGGTCAGTCATCATGCACCCAATTTGTAACCAAACGGTCACAAACATAGGCAAACTGCTGCGAACTTCATGGTCCACATAACGCACCTGCAATAGCGGCCATTTGCCCCAGATCAAGTAAATTAAATATCCATTCAATAAAACCAGTGGCTTGCCGATATCTGTCGAAAGCCTTACGGACTATTCAGCTCATGCGTAACAACCAGCCGATTACCCAGAGGGAACGGACCTTCCCTGCCCAACAACGGTTGATCTCCACCACCAATGCCAAGGGTGTGATCACCTACTGCAACGATGCATTCGTCGAGATCAGCGGTTTCACCCGCGAAGAGCTGAATGGTGTACCCCACAACCTGGTGCGCCACCCGGATGTGCCGACTGCGGTGTTTGCCCACATGTGGCAGACCCTCAAGCAAGGCTTGCCGTGGATGGGCATCGTCAAGAACCGCTGCAAATCCGGCGATCACTATTGGGTAAACGCCTACGTCACGCCAATATTCGAGAACAACCAGGTCGTTGGCTTCGAGTCGGTGCGGGTCAAGCCTAGCGCCGAGCAAATCCGCCGTGCCGAAGCCCTGTACCAGCGCATCAACGACGGCAAGACGGCCATCCCGCGCCGTGATCGCTGGCTGCCGGTGCTGCAGGACTGGCTGCCGTTCATCCTGGTCAGCCAGGTCGGTTTCCTGATTGGCAACTGGCTCGGCCACTCGTGGGGCTTCGCACTGGCCGCCGGCCTGTCGGTACCGCTCGGCCTGCTCGGCCTGAGCTGGCAACAGCGTGGCCTGAAGCGCCTGCTGCGCCTGGCCGAACAGACCACCTCCGACCCGCTGATCGCACAGATGTACACCGACAGCCGTGGAGTACAGGCACGCCTGGAAATGGCCATGCTCAGCCAGGACGCGCGCATGAAGACCTGCCTGACCCGCCTGCAGGACAGCGCCGAGCACCTTAGTGACCAGGCGCGTCAGTCCGATGCCCTGGCGCACAAGAGCTCCTCGGGCCTGGAGCGCCAGCGCGTGGAGACCGAACAGGTCGCCGCCGCGGTCAACCAGATGGCTGCCACCACCCAGGAAGTGGCCAACCACGTGCAACGCA
Organism: Pseudomonas urethralis; assembly: GCF_021602465.1. Taxonomy (NCBI): domain Bacteria; kingdom Pseudomonadati; phylum Pseudomonadota; class Gammaproteobacteria; order Pseudomonadales; family Pseudomonadaceae; genus Pseudomonas; species Pseudomonas urethralis. The sequence continues at coordinate 115,885 of NZ_BQIJ01000017.1, read as the reverse complement.
CCGCAGACGCCACCCAGGAAGCCAACCGCCTGACCAGCCAGGGTCGGCAGATCGCCGGGGAAACCCGCGACGCCATCGAACGCCTGTCGAGCGCCGTCGGCGAAACCGGCCAGACCGTGACCCAGCTGGCCAAGGACAGCGACGAGATTGGCGGCGTGGTCGATGTGATCAAGGGCATCGCCGACCAGACCAACCTGCTGGCGCTCAATGCTGCAATCGAAGCGGCCCGTGCCGGCGAGATGGGCCGTGGTTTTGCCGTGGTCGCCGACGAGGTACGCCAGCTGGCCCAACGCACCGCCGAATCGACCGGGCAGATCCACGGCCTGATCGCCAAGCTGCAACAGACCGCCAACAACGCCGTGCTGACCATGGAAACCGGCCACCGCCAGGCCCAGGAAGGCGTTGACCGCGTCATGCAGGCCGACCAGGCCCTGGTCGGCATCAGCGAAGCCGTGGCCAATATCACTGACATGGCGACCCAGATTGCCGCCGCCACCGAAGAGCAGACCGCAGTGGCCGACGAGATCAGCCGCAACATCAGCACCATTGCCGAACTGGCCGACCAGACAGCCGAGCAAGCGCAGCATTCGGCGCTGCTCAGCGAAGAGCTGACCATCACTGCCGGCAGCCAGTATTCGCTGGTGGAGCGGTTCAACCGCTAGGCCTGGCCTGCTCGGCTGTTGTGGAAGCAACTGTCTTGCTCGGTTTCTAGAATCGACGCGATCCCTGTGGGAGCGGGCTTGTCCCGCGAACACCGGCAAAGCCGGTGCCATGCAACGCGCCGCCTGCTTCGCGGGACAAGCCCGCTCCCACAATGACCACTGGTCTCCCGCAAAAAGGCCGCGAAAGCTACCAATCCAGCGTCAGCCGGCTCTCGAAGTAGCGCTCCTCGCCAGTCAACGGGTCGACAAACCGCAAGCTTTGCGCCAGCAGCTTCAACGGCCGCTGATAGTCGTCCTCTTCCTTGAGCAACTCGGGATAGAACGGGTCGTTGCAGATCCCTGCCCCCAACGCCGCCATGTGCACACGCAGCTGATGTGTCTTGCCGGTTACCGGCGACAGGCCGTAGCGCCACCACTCGCCATTCGTCTCCAGCACATCGGCCAAGGTCTCGCTGTTGGCCTCCCCTGGCACTTCATGCATGCGGAAGAACGGCTCGCCATGCACCAGGCGACTCTTGTGCACCAAGGGGAATGCATGCTGCGGCAAGGCGGCAGCGATGGCCTGATAACGCTTGTCGATCCGCCGCTCCGGAAACAACCGTTGATAGGCGCTGCGCGTCTGCGGATTGGCGGAAAACAGCACCAACCCGGCGGTGTGCCGATCGATGCGGTGCAGCGGGACCAGATGCGGGTTGTCCAGGCGCCGGATCAGGCGCCGCAAAAGGGTCTGCTCGACATACTCCCCGGTGGGCGTCACCGGCAGAAAGTGCGGTTTATCGGCCACTACCAGGTGCTCATCGACATGCAGGATGGTCTCCTGCACCGGAATCGGCCGCTCGTTGGGCACTTCGCGAAAATAGTGAACGCGCATGCCGCGAAGGTAGGGCATGTCGGCGGCAATTGCCCTGCCCTCGGCATCGAGCACCCGCCCCCGAGCGAAGCGGTCAAGCCACTGCGCACGCTCGATCGCCTTGAAATGGTCGCACAGGCAATCGAGTACCGTGGCCCAGTTGCCGGGTGGCAGGCAGAGCGTGCTGGCTTGCTGGCGGGCGGGGTCGAAAGGCGTGGTCATGGCAGGGCTCGAGCAATCAAAGCCGCACATTATCCCCCAAGCCCGGCGCCTCAACCAGCCTCGACCATCCTCTCGCTATGTGCCTTCAACCAGCGCAATACCTGCACCGGTTCCCATCGCCCGGGGTCATAGAGCGCATAGATCAGGCCTTGGTAACCCACCACATCCAGCCCGCGATGGTAACCGGCACGCTGGAACAAGGCCTCGATTTCTGCAAAACAGGTATTGAAATGCACCTTTGCGAAAGGCGTGCGGTCATCGGTGACCAAGCCTTCGAGACGCAATTCCAGCACGGCGTCGCACACCCGCTCCACCGGCATACGGTTGACGCTGTACTTGAGCTGCTCGACGTTGAGCATGAATCACCTCGATACTGTATTTATATACAGCATACGGAGCGCGACACCGCTGCGTCAATCGGCTCGACCGCTACTGCAAGCCGGGCAGGTAGCCCGTACCCTTGCGAATGGTCAGCACCTGACGGCGCGGCGCGGCCACCGATACCGACAAGTGAACCCAGCTGTCGAACTCCAGAATCAACTGGTCGAACGCCAAGTCACTCTCGCTGACCTGCCTGACCACTTCCCGGTTGTCGATGCCCCGCACGGTGAAATCCGCAGCCAGGCCTTTCACGTGCTGGCTGCCTGGCGCCCCGCCGACGAGCAGATTGACCGCCTCGCTGCGGTATCCACTGCTGACGATCACGGGGCGTCCGAACATCCCCCGAACCTGCTCAAGCACCTGGCAAAGCAGGCGCAGGTTACCCAGGACTTCAGGCGGAGGCATATTGTCCAGCCCCTCTCTCGCGGCAACTTGCGAAGCAATCAGTTCTTCCAGGGCGAAATGTGGCGTGATCAGCATGACGAGGCTCTCGATGACGATGCAAAAGTACCGATGACCATTCAACGGTGAGGCATCATCATTCCTGGCCTGAGGCCATGCACGATGGCAAGCATTCCCCCCTGCCCTTCACTGGTGAAGAAAAGCCACGACCTGCTCGGCATCAAAGGGCCAAGGCAGCTCTGCCGACGTGTCGCTGCGCCGCAACACCGGAATGATCAAACCGTACCGCTCGAACAAGGCCTGGTCGTCGGCGATATCGACCAACTCGATCAGCAAGCCATGTTCAACAAAGGGCATCAGCACGGCTTCGGCCACTTCGCACAAGTGGCACCCGACGGTTCCGAAGAGTTGGCATTCAGGCAGCATGGGGGGCAACACCCGATTTGACTGTAGGAAAGAAGCTTATTCTAAGTCCGTCCTGCCCCCTCTGCACCTGACCCTGCTCAATCCTGGCTGGTGGCGCCGATCCGGTGCAGTGACAAGTCTGCACCCTGGAACTCCTGTTCATGGCTCAAGCGCAGGCCATGCACCTGGCGAATCAGGCCGTACACGGCAAAACCACCGATCAGTGCGACCAGGACGCCTGCCAGGCTACCCAGCAGCTGGCTGACCAGGCTCACCCCACCCATGCCACCCAGCGCCACCTGGCCAAACACACCGCAGGCGATGCCGCCCCACAGGCCGCAAAGCCCGTGCAGCGGCCAGACGCCGAGCACATCGTCGACCTTCCAGCGATTCTGCGCAGCGGTGAAGCTCCAGACAAACAGTACCCCCGCCACCAGCCCGGTAGCCAAAGCGCCAACGGGGTGCATCAGGTCAGAGCCGGCACAGATCGCCACCAGCCCTGCCAACGGCCCGTTGTGCAGGAAGCCCGGGTCGTTGCGCCCGGCCAGCAAGGCTGCCAAGGTGCCGCCGACCATGGCCATCAGCGAATTGATCGCTACCAGGCCACTGACACCTTGCAAGGTCTGGGCGCTCATCACATTGAAACCGAACCAGCCGATGATCAGGATCCATGAGCCCAATGCCAGGAATGGAATGCTCGACGGTGCGAAGGCCACCAGGCGGCCGTCGCGGTAGCGCCCCCGCCGAGCGCCCAGCAACAGCACCGCGGCCAGCGCCAGCCAGCCGCCCATGGCATGCACGACCACCGAGCCGGCAAAATCATGGAACGGCGCACCAAAGCGGGCCTGCAGCCAGGCCTGCACGCCGAAATTGCCGTTCCACACCACGCCTTCGAAAAAGGGGTAGATGAACGCAACGATCAACGCCGTGGCGCATAGCTGCGGCGCGAAGCGCGCACGTTCGGCGATCCCCCCCGAGATGATCGCCGGAATCGCGGCCGCGAAGGTCAGCAGGAAAAAGCATTTGACCAGCGCATAGCCGTGGTCGGTGGCCAGTTGCGACGCCGGCTGCAGGAAGTTCACGCCATAGGCGATCCAGTAGCCGATGAAGAAGTACACCAACGCGGAAATGGCGAAGTCGCTGAGGATCTTCGACAGCGCGTTGACCTGGTTCTTGTGGCGCACGGTGCCCACTTCGAGAAAGGCGAAGCCGGCGTGCATGGCGAGCACCAGAATGGCGCCCATCAGGATGAACAGGGTGTTGGAGCCGTGGACCAGGGAGTCCATTGCGCTGTGCATGTTTTCCATGAAAGAGGCAGACCTGCTGAAAAAGCACCAGGACAGTTCAAGAACCTGCATCCCTGCACCGAATCGGTGCCAGCTTTTGCCCTGTTTTGCCGAACCGGGCGCGGCCTGCGTGGTTTTTTCTTGGGTTTGTCGTGGATTGGGTTAAGGTTTATCGGTATCCGCCAGGGTCGACGCCCTGGTTCGGCGCACCGCTGCGGGCTACGCCCCGCGTTGTGGCAAATTTCAGTAGCAAGGCCCATACCAGCGCCGCTAGTGAACCTTCCATACACCCGGTCACTCGAATGACCTACAGACCTGCACACCTACGATAGGGAGAGCCCCATGGCCAGCAAATCGGCAAAGACTGCACAAGAGATATTGATGGCTGACTTCCAAGCCTTGGTTCGCGATACCGAGCGCTTGCTGGCCGATACCGCCAACCTCGCGGGCGACCAGGCCGATGAACTGCGCGAGCAGATCCACGAGCGTCTGACCCAAGCCCGTGAAACCTTGCAACTGACCCAGGATTCAGTGCGTGAGCGCGGCCAGGCAGCGCTCGGTAGCGCCGAACAGTACGTCCAGGAGAAACCCTGGCAGGCCATTGGTATTGCCGCAGGCGTCGGCCTGCTGATCGGCCTGCTGGCCAATCGGCGCTGAGGAGTCCCCATGGAGAATGACAGCATTGGCACCAGCGCTTCCGGCAAACGCCTGGGCGCGGCACTGCTGGGGCTGCTGCACAGCCACATCGAACTGTTCGGCATCGAACTGCAGGAGCAGAAAGCACGCACCCTGAGCCTGCTGCTGTTCGCTGGCCTGGCATTGGTGTTCGCACTGCTGCTGCTGACGGCCTTGTCCGGCTTGCTGCTGGTGCTGCTGTGGGACAGCTATCGGCTGGCTGGCATCATTGGCCTGTGCGTCTTCTATGGCGCGGCTGCGCTGTATTGCGGCCTGCGCCTCAAAGCGGCTGTGTTCGATGAGTCATCACCCTTTGGTGCGACCCTAGACGAACTGGCCAAGGACCGGGAGCGCCTGTTGCCATGAGCCTGCCTGAACTACCGAATACCCGTAATCCACGGGAGCTGCGCAAGGCGCTGCTACGCCTGCGCATGGAAATGCACCGCCAGGAGATCCGCCATGAGTCCGGCCAGATGCTGCAACCCTTGCAGCGCCTGCGCGGCATGGGCAGCTCGCTGCATGACGGGTTGGGTATCAAGCACGCGCCGTTGTGGGGCATCGGTGCCGTCGTGGCACTGGGCTTTCTGACCGGCAAAGGGGTACGCAGCGGCAACCTGGGCCGCCTGGTCCGGCTGGGAACCAGCTTGTTGCCGCTGGTGCGCCTGTACCTGCAAGGCAACCGTCGCCCTTGAACGTCGTGACCGGCCCCCTGCCCAAGGCCGGTCACGATCTTCCCCTTGCACACCTGCTCGCGACGCTCGAAGCTATCCCTCTCGATCGACAGGAGACCGCGCCTTGGACTGGCACACCCTGCTCACCCGCGAACGCCTTGGCAAAGCGCTCTATAGCGCCGAAGAACTGGGCCGCAGCCCGTTTCACAAAGACCATGACCGGATCATCTTCTCAGGGGCCTTTCGCCGCCTCGGGCGCAAGACCCAGGTCCACCCCGTCACCAGCAACGACCATATCCACACGCGCCTGACCCATTCCCTGGAGGTCAGCTGCGTTGGCCGCTCACTGGGCATGCGGGTCGGCGAAACACTGCGCAGCAGCCTGCCCGAGTGGTGCGAGCCCAGCGACCTGGGCATGATCGTGCAGTCGGCCTGCCTGGCTCACGACATTGGCAACCCACCGTTCGGCCACTCCGGTGAAGACGCCATTCGCCACTGGTTCCAGCAGGCCGCCGGGCGTGGCTGGCTGGACGACATGAGCGACGACGAACGCGCCGACTTCCTCAATTTCGAAGGCAACGCGCAGGGCTTTCGTGTGCTCACCCAGCTCGAGTACCACCAGTTCGATGGCGGCACCCGGCTCACCTACGCCACCCTTGGCACTTACCTCAAGTACCCTTGGACTGCCCGGCATGCCGATGCCCTCGGGTACAAGAAGCACAAGTTCGGCTGCTACCAGAGCGAGCTGCCACTGCTGGAACAGATTGCCCGCAAGCTCGGCCTGCCGCAGCTCGAAGAACAGCGCTGGGCGCGCCATCCGCTGGTGTACCTGATGGAAGCGGCAGACGACATCTGCTACGCCCTGATTGACCTGGAAGACGGCCTGGAGATGGAGCTGCTGCACTACGCCGAAGTCGAGGCGCTGCTGCTCGACCTGGTCGGCGATGACCTGCCGGAGACCTATCGACAGCTTGGCCCTGCCGACTCGCGCCGACGCAAACTGGCCATACTGCGTGGCAAAGCCATCGAGCACCTGACCAATGCCGCTGCCCACGCCTTTGTCGAGCAGCAGCAAGCACTGTTGAGCGGTCGCCTGAGCGGCGACCTGGTCGAGCACATGCACGGCCCGGCCAAGCGTTGCGTGCTGCAGGCCAAAGCCATGGCGCGAAACAAGATTTTCCAGGACAAGCGCAAGACGCTGCATGAAATTGGCGCATACACCACGCTGGAAATCCTCCTCAACACGTTCTGCGCTGCCGCCTTGGAACAGCATGGGGGCCGTACGCCGTCATTCAAGAGCCGCCGCGTGCTGGACCTGATCGGTAACAACGCCCCTGACCCGCACGACTCCCTGCACCAGGCGTTCCTGCGCATGATCGATTTCATCGCAGGCATGACCGACAGCTATGCGAGTGATATGGCTCGGGAAATGACCGGGCACTCGAACCTGAGCTAAGGGCAAGGCGTCGCTCCGTACAAACCGAGCGACGCCCTTATCTAAGAAACGTCCTACAAACTCTACCGCCTTATAAACAACGTATACACAAAAGAACAAAAAGCACCCAAAACGCCTTTGACGACGAAGTAAATCCTTACACTTCGTAGCCCAATTTGAATTCCGCTGTAAGCCGTTTCCCATATATATCGAATTATCCATCCACTCGCCCCCGTCGACTTGCAACTGGGGTAAGGTGCCACCCTGCCTCCGCCATTCGCTGCAGGGAAATTGAACATGAATAGCGTATTTATCGTCGATGACCATCCAGTCATCCGCCTTGCTGTCCGTATGTTGCTGGAAAACCAGAACTACAAGGTCGTCGGTGAATCGGACAATGGCGTGGATGCCATACAGATGATTCGTGAAACCCAGCCAGAACTGGTGATCCTGGATATCAGCATTCCCAAACTGGACGGTCTTGAGGTGCTTTCGCGCTTCCAGGCCATGGCACTGCCGCTGAAGATTCTGATACTCACCGCACAGACACCGGCATTGTTCGCGATGCGCTGCATGCACTCCGGCGCTGCAGGTTATGTATGCAAACAGGAAGACCTGAGCGAACTGCTCAGCGCAATCAAGGCCGTACTGGCTGGCTATAACTATTTCCCCAGCCAGGCGATACACAATGACCATGCAACAGCTGACGCTGACCTGAAACTCTTCCGACTCGTTAACGACCGAGAACTGATGGTCCTGCAACTTTTCGCCCAAGGCCGCAGTAACCAGGAGATCGCCAAAGGCATGTTCATCAGCAACAAGACCGTCAGTACCTACAAAAAGCGGCTCATGCAGAAATTGCAGGTCGACACCTTGGTCGACCTGATCGAAATGGCTAAACGCAACGCGCTGGTCTGAGGTCTTCGATGCTGCATCTGATAACTTGCCTGGGGTTCGTCCTGGCCTTCGCCTGCGACCTGGCGCAGGCTTCATCCCAGAACGTCGAGACCTATACCCTGCTCGCCCGCTCTTCGGCGATGCCGCTCAACCCGCCACTGACTGAACAGCAAAAGCAGTGGCTGATGGGTCGCCATAGCCTGATCCTGGGCACCTCGGCGCCCGACTACCCACCCTTCGACATCACCAGTGGCGGGCAGATCTACCAGGGCCTCACCGCCGAATATGCAAGCCTGATCGGCAGGGCACTGAACCTGCCGGTGAAGGTCATGCGCTACCCCCACAGGCAGGCAGCGCTGCAGGCGCTCAAACGTGGGGAAATCGACCTGCTCGGCAGCGCCAATGGTTACGAAGCGACAACCGCAGGCGTGACGCTTTCGCACCCTTATGCGGTTGATCAACCCGTGCTGGTCACCCGGGAAGATGAAACGCGTGCCCTCAATGGCGGTCTGCATGGCCTGCGCCTGGGCATGCTCTACCACTACCTGCCGCAAGAGGAAGTCCAGGCTACCTACCCCAATGCCGAGGTGCTGGTTTTCGGCTCATCCACCCAGGCCCTCAACGCCGTGGCCTTTGGCCAGGCGGATGTGTTCGTCGGCGATACCATTTCGACCCATTACCAGCTCAACCGCGGGCACCTGCCACGGTTGCGCCTGGCCAGTTTCGGTCAACACGAGAACTTCGGTTTCAGTTTCGCCATGCGCACCGAGGATGTGCAGCTCAAAGAGCTGGTCAATGCAACCCTCAACCGCCAATCCAGCTCACTGCGGGCCAGTATTCTCAAGCGCTGGAGCGCTGGCAGTGACCTGCTGCTGAGCAATCGCCAGCTGCAGTTGACGGCAGACGAGGAGCAGTGGCTGCGCAGCCACCCGGTCATGCAGGTCGCGATTGACGAAACGGCAGCTCCCCTTTCCTATTTCGATGGCAACGGCCATTTTCGCGGAATAACCGCCGACCTGCTGGACCTGATACGCCTGCGAACCGGCCTGCGCTTTGAGGTACAGCGGGCCAATGGCATTGCCGACATGCTCGCACGGCTTGAAGACGGGCGTGTAGACATGATTGCCGCCCTTGCCAGTGACGGCATCGACGACAAAGGCCTGCGTTTGAGCCGGCCGTACCTCGAAAGCCCCCACGTGCTGGTCACCCGTACCCATGACGAGCGCTTCAGTTCGCTGGAGCAGCTGAGCCAGCGTCGTATCGCCATCTCACGCTACAGCAACATGGACGAGCTGCTGGCGAACCACTTCCCACAGATCGGCTGGATCGAGACCGAAAGCCCCTATTATTCGGTAGCGCTGCTCAACAGTGGTGCCGTCGATGCCGTGATCACACCATTGATCGACGCCAACCACGCCCTTGCCGTCAATACCAACCTGGTCATACGCAGCACGGTGGGCAGCGAGCCAGCCAACTTTGCGATGGCGACCCGCGAACAGGACAGAGCACTTGCCAGCATGCTCGACAAAGCCCTGCTGAGTATCTCGCCGGAAGAACTGGGGGTGATCAACAACCGCTGGCGCGGCTACGACGTGCATGAAGATGCCAGCTGGCAAGGCTTGCGACGCCTGATCCTGCAAGTGCTGCTGGGGACAGGCGTGCTGCTGTTGCTGGCGCTGCTGTGGAACGCTCGCCTGCGCGGCCAGATCAAGCAGCGCCAACGCGCCGAACGTGCGCTGAGCGACCAGCTGGAGTTCATGGGTGCACTGCTCAACGGCACCCCGCACCCCATGTACGTGCGCGACCGCGAGGGCCGCTTGCAAAGCTGCAACGCCAGCTACCTTGAAGCCGTCCAGTCCAGCAAGGAAGCAGTGATTGGCATGCGCCTGGAAGAGAGCCTGTTCGCCGATGCCGAGAACACCCGCCAGATTCAGGCCGATTACCAACAGGTGATGGCTGCCGGCGTGCCGCTGATCATTGACCGCCCTGTACGCCTCAAGGATCGCGAAATGACCCTTTACCACTGGATCCTGCCTTACCGTGACTCGCTGGGTGAAGTACAAGGGATCATTGGCGGCTGGGTCGACATCAGCGATCGGCGCAAACTGGTTCAGGAACTGCGCGAAGCCAAGCGCCTGGCCGACGACGCCAATCGTGCCAAGAGTACCTTCCTGGCCACCATCAGCCACGAGATCCGCACGCCGATGAGCGCGGTCATCGGCATGCTCGAACTGGCGTTGCGGCGCGCACTGCAAGGGCAAGTGGACCCCACTTCGCTGGAAGTCGCCCATCAATCGGCGAGGGATTTGCTTGGCCTGATTGGCGATATCCTGGATATCGTGCGTATCGAGTCCGGCCACCTGTCACTCAATCCAGAGGCCGTCGATCCGGCAGCGCTTGTCGAGTCGGTCGGCCGTGTCTTCCACGGGCAAGCGCGCCAGAAAGGCCTGGCCCTGGACATCAACATCAGCCCTGAAGCCCGTGGCCATGCCTTGCTCGACCCGCTGCGCTTCAAGCAGATCGTGTCCAACCTCGTCAGCAACGCCATCAAGTTCACCGAGCAGGGCCAGATCAACATCACACTGGGTTTGCGCGACGAAGGCCCGTGCGCGCACCCGACGCTGGAACTGGAAGTGCGTGACAGTGGCATCGGCATCGAGGGCGAAGACCTCCAGCGCCTGTTCAACCCGTTCGTCCAGGCCAACCCGCATAGCCAGGGTGCCCGCGCCGGCACTGGGCTCGGCCTGGCTATCTGCCATAACCTGTGCGAGATGATGGGTGGCAACCTGAGCATCAAGAGCCTCCCGGACTTTGGCACACAAGTTCGCCTGCTATTGCCGCTTGAGCGCGTCGACGCCCCGGCGCCGCAGGGGCGGGAGGCCGAGGAGGTGGACATACCCGACAGTGACCTGAAAGTGCTGGTGGTCGATGATCACCCAGCCAACCTCTTGCTGATGGCACAGCAACTGGGCTATCTGGGGCTAAGCCATGCCAGCGCCAGCGACGGCCGCGAAGGCCTGGAAAAATGGCGCCATACGCCGTTCGACGTGCTGGTGCTCGATTGCAACATGCCACACCTGAGCGGCTACCAACTGGCCACTGCCGTGCGCAGCGAAGAGCGCCAGAACGGGCGACCGCGCTGCGTCATCCTGGGCTACACCGCAAACGCCCAACCCGAAGTCAGGCAAAAGTGCCTCAGCGCCGGCATGGACGATTGCCTGCTCAAGCCCATCAGCCTGCGTACGCTCAGCCAATGCCTGGCCAAGATCGTGCCCAGACCCCACCAGGCCATCGAGCCATTGTTCAACCTGGCGGGCCTGGCCGGCATCGTCGGCAACAACGCCAGAAGCCGTACGCGCTTTCTCACTGCCGTGCACACAAGCCTGCAGGAAGACCTGGCACTGCTCATGAGCCTTGATCCCCAGCATCAGGCCAATGAAATTCGCGAGCAGGCGCACAAGATCCTCAGCGCGGCACGGCTGCTTGAAGCAAGGCGCATGATGACGGCCTGCGAGGCCCTGGAGGATGAAACCTTGCCTGCGGGGTGCATCCGACTGCAGCGGCAGGTACTGGCTCGGCATATGCGCCGAGTGGAGAAAGCGCTGGCCAGGGAACTGGCCAAGGCTTGACTGAGCGGCGCCCGAGCGAGGCGCCGCTCATGCACAGGTCAGGAAGCCGGGTTGATCGGCTTTTCCGGATACCAGGCGTCCAGCAGCGGGCTGACTTCGATGGTGGTCAGTTCGCTGCGGCCTTTGAGCCAGGCTTCGACCGTGGCACGCTGCTCTTCGCTGACCGAGCCACGCTTGGCCGAGCACACCAGACCGAAGTCATCGCCGCCAACGTAATCGAGGCCGTTGGCATCCATGGCTTCAGCCAGGAAGGCGTCGAGGAAGGCATCGATGGCTTCGTCGGACAGGTCTTCCTTGAAACCCAGGTTCAGTTCGAAACCCAGCTCCTTGCTTTGACTATTCAGGGACAGGTGTCATTATCCTTTCAAACCACTAATCACGGCCATATTAGCCTGAATCTGTTGCGAAAAAGAAAATGACGATTGTCAAAAAAGCCGCGGCCATTCTCTACCACCCTCTCAAAGCGATCGATCAAGAGGTTGGCGACCTAATCCTCACGACCGGAAAGGCTCACGCAGCGTCAGAGAACCTCAGAAATTTCACGATTAGACCGGCCCTGCAGGTTCTCGAAGCGTACTGCGACATCACCGGCCAGCGAATCACGATGGAGACCCTTCGGAGCCCATTGATTGAACACATCCTGGAGGGTTACACCGCGGCCCTCGCCGGTGAAGAGTTGGTCAGCGTTGACAACCGGCAAGCGGTGAATCTGGTTCGTAGAATCTATAACGTCTTAGAAGTAGCCAGAGCTGCAAATCCTGATCTACATCCAGTTACATGGGATTTCAATCGCTTTGCAACTGACCCCGCCCAATGTCAGAAGATGAGAGAAGCCAGCGATTTCCATAAGTGGTATTGGAAGGGTTGGACTATCGAGAGAAAACGCGGAGGCGGAACATATTTAAGATTGGCACCCCTCGTTGCCAACTACGGCCGTGAGTTTACAGAAAATATTTTTAACCAGCTGGAGCAATACTATCGCGGCCGAGGTAATGATTTTCGAATCGAATGGAATTTCATGTTCGACTACCTTCATGAGAACCGTACGACTTGGCCGCTTAAAACTTTCAGCGATGAAGGTACCACCAAAGACTTCATGGAGGCCTTCACCATTCACACTTTCAGCGAAGCGGAGAAAGCAAATCAAGACTACTCCTATAAGTCAAAGTCTTTCGGAAAGTTCCTAACTAGCGCAGAAAATAGTCTTTGTAAATCCGGCGCATGGCCAAAACTGACTGCACCATTCGAACGACCTCCTGCCCATACCAAGCATCCATCCCAGACACGTACTAGAGATCAAGATGGGCTCACAGTTCAGGAAAAAACACTTACATCAATCCCTCTACACGTGACTGACGCTGAAGCTGTAGAATATTTGTTTTTCCACATCAAGAAGGATTTGACGACAGTTAGAGACTGGGCGACGGCGCAGGCAAATGATCTTAGAGCCCGTTATAAACGACGGGCTACGTTAGCTAAAGAAGGCACCCCCATCATCAAATTTGTTGGACGGGGGTTACATAAGCAGCATAGCCTCGCAGATATCTGTGCAACTTTAGAAAGTCTGAATTCCGAAGTCCCCTTTAAGTTCCTGCGCAAAATACACAAACATCACACCGGAGAAGATTTGAGTGCTGCAGGGTTAGCCAACGCCTACGGATTTCCACTTAAAGGCTGTTTGTACCCACTGCAATGCCTCTTGGTAATGGAACACCCTGAAATCACGGCGGATTTTCTGAACGGCTTCGAGCTCTATAATGAGAACGGTGTTCTTACCGGTTTTGATGAGACCAAGCGAACACTCACAGGCTACAAAAATCGCAAGAAACCAGATGTTCGAGAGCAGGTAATCGAACTCAACGACACGACTTTCGAAATCGTAAATGACATTATTTCTATTACACACATCGGTAGAAAAAAGCTCAAAGCTGAAGGCAATCAAGATTACCGCTATCTCTTCATCAATTCAGGCAAGGGAGCGTCCGTTTTCGGACTCGACATCATGCCGTTGTGGAATGACAGCTCGTTTAAAAACAACAAGGCACTGAAGGTTGAAATACTCAAGCAGTTCAGACCGCACAGCGACCTGCCTGAAGAAGAACTACTCAATTTTATTCAGCGGGCACGTATTGGCCGGATACGCTGTTCAGCGGTGGTTTCCATCTTCATTAAAACGAAGAGCAGCGAGGCGACATCCCGAGCTCTGGGTCATGAAGAGTATAACCCTGACTTGCTGAGCCATTATTTGCCAGAAGCGTTACTGTCCTTTATCAAGGCCCGCTGGATTAGGATTTTCCAGAAAGCGATGGTGTGTGAGGCGATGAAGGACAGCCCTCACCTGCTGCGGGTGACAAAGTTCGCCAACATGGATGAACTGGACGCTTTCCTCGAAAATCACCGGATCAAAGAAATACCAAGCGAGGCCGCTGATCCTGAGCGCAAGGCAAAATCCGAACAGATCGAAAATAGTGAAGCCGTACTATCCGTCGGCGTACCTTTCCTTGCCTCCATCCTCTCACTTGAAGCTGCAGTGACTGCATCTACAGACCGAGCTCGGGTTTGCGGCAAGGCCGAGTATTGGGCATCGTTCGCCAGCAAAATCAAAACTGAGATTGCTTCCAGCATTGATCGGAAGCTCAAAAAGTACCTCGCCACAGCGCTGCAACTCGTAGATGCGAAAAAAATGGAGGAGTTGATCTATGTCCCCGCGCACTGGGCGTAAAGCCGGCTATGAGTTTCTTGAAAAATTTGGACGAGCGAGATCGTCGGGCCACCGAACAGCACCGTGGCTATTGAATAACTTCGAGGAAAATGTTTGGAAAGTTCAAAATTCTCAGAAAGAACCTTTCGACCTTGATTGGGGAGCTCGTATGTGGGATGGCAGTCTTTTGACAGCCCCCCAGAATGAGCGATTACTACTCTCGCTTAAACACTTACTGATTATCGGCGCAAATGGGGTCAACAAAGAATTTGCTCACCTGGCACCTGAATCCAGAGGCATGCGCTTCGCGTGCACTGTAAAGGTAATTGATTATCTACTAATCAATGCCAAGCGCTTTAGCTTGATCGAGTTTGGTCTTGGGGCGCTCAACGGTGATGACCTAAAAGCAATCCTGAGCACGCTCGCTTCAGATGCTTATTCCCATCGTTCAATCTATAACTGGAGCAGCCGCGTCGCTGCTTTCTGCAAAACGCAACTGGACAACTTGAGCACAGTAGAGGCCGAACAGATTTTCGCGAAGTATCCGGCCATTCTAGAGATAAACGATGAATCCGAAGATGGCTTGGATTTAAATTTAACCCGGGCCGATATTCCGAACGCACGAGCAGCACTCATGAAGGCTGGGCTGTACTACGGCAATAACCACTCCGGATTCAAAGTAAGTACCACTTCCCTTTCAGCCATTCTATATCCAGAAACAATTCGAGGCAGAAGCACCGCTAAACCTGCCCTAGATGTGTTAAATTTTTATCCAAACGAACAAATCTACAATAGAGAACTACCGGCAGCAAGGGTAACCACAGGAGAATCTGAGTTATTACAAACGACTTTGTATTTTCTTTTCCGCTACTGCCTAATCCATAGCTCAGCACTTGCTTCATTGAATCTCCCCACGCCCTCGGACACGGATACAATTATCGACTACATACCAAAACTCAGAGAACCAGCACGATTCCGGAGCGTGCCCGCCGATAATCTTCTTAAACTTTTTCGCCGAAGCATTGAGTTCCATGTCGAGCATGGGCCCGCCATCCTGCGCGGATACTTAAAAGTCGCCGAGCACTGTCACCACAATAAAACCCCAATGCATTCACTTAAAGGTGAGGCGCTTGAAAACATCCTCGGCTCGGAACTGGTAGATTTTGGAGTGAAGACTATTGGACTTTCGTGCAATTACGCAGGCCAAAATCAGACGGAACAAAAGGGTGATCGACAAACCTACTACCAAAATTTGCGCAAAAACCGTGGGCTTGTTGAGTTGGTATATGTTTACCTAGGTAGCATTCAACTGACCATTGGAATGCTGATGGCACGCCGCGTAGACGAAATGGTTACATTGAAAGCCAAATCGTGCTTAGACGAATCTAGGTCATGGCTAAATTTTTGCCTCGGAAAATCTACGCGGAGAGCGTGGGGAATTCGCCTAAGAGAGTCGCGACCAGTTGACGCAATTGCTGTGGAAATGATTGAGGAACTGCAGCGCTTCCAAGATGAGCTCAGCCGCATTGGCGTTAATAAGGGTTTGGGTGACCTTTTCGCTACACCGTCGATACGTGGACTCAAGGGGCTGCAGAACTGCTCTTTGCACCTTTACAACCGCCATCTAGACTATGCATGTGATTACTTTGAAAGCGACCTCAATGGAAACAACGAGCGATATTATGTACGCCAGCATCAGCTAAGACGTTTCTTTGCCATCTTATTTTTCTCTACTAACAGCTTTGGTGAACTGGACACGTTACGCTGGATGCTTGGGCATCGCGACCTAGAACATGTTTGGAATTATCTGAGCGAGTGCCTGGATGGCAATGAAATCCAGCGGGCAGGCACGCAGCATTTCGTCAGTCTGATCAAGAATCAACGCCTCGAAAACTACAAAGACCTCAAAGAACTTCTTGAGGCCGAATTTGGCACAACCATGTTGCACTTGGTAGATGAAGAGAAAATCGAGGATCGGCTTATGGCTTTGCAAGAGCAAGGCAGGGCAAAAATTGAACCTCACTTCTATAAGGACGAACATGGAAAGGCCATGAAAGTCCTTTTCATCCTGAGTGACGGCCATCGAGAGCTACAGGTAGCTGAGCAGACCGCATCATGAGCACACCAAAACGCACACTTATCAACCAGTCAATCGACGCCATGTTCGAATTGCTTTCAGACATCTGCCAGCGACCACGACATTACGAACATAACGAACAGGTGATCGCTGCTCTACAAAGCCAAGGAGGTTTGTGCAACTTGGATATAGATTTTTCGATCAATGATAAGCAGTTCTCCATTCGCCCCCTTAGCCTTAATACGTTAAAAAAGCGGCTATCTGAGAATGGTGCAGAACGAGATTTGAGTTACTTGGATCGTCTACGTTCGCATGCCATGGCCGGGTTAGCCAAGCTCCAGGAAAACCCAGTAAAGGTTCAAGATAAGCGGAGTCTATCGGGGCTAGCAGATAAGGTAGAGGAGCTAGAAGCGGAAGTAGCCTCGTTGCAAGCAGCCAATATGGTGCTGATTCAAGCTCTGGATGTAAATCGCAGAGATTTAATTAGCATTCTTGACACCACTCTTGAGGGCTTAAGGCAGAAGCGGATTAAGGATGCAGTTAACCGCATTATTAGAATATTGAGCCTGAACCCCACTCCCTTTAATGACGTCTCTCTCCTCTCAACAAAAAGTCATTTGCAGCTGGTGCCCAATGAAAAAAAGAATAGTTAACTACCCAGAATCACGCCAACTTTTCGAACCAATACCGAAGCTGAAGCTTTACAGCCACTTGTCTGGTGACGAATTAATCACTTTAGATAGCGATAAACTGCCGTTTATGACTTGGCCTGATGGCAAACCATGCTTTCTAGCAAACGCTTACATGGTGAGGGTTCGCGAACTACCTGGACGAGGCGGTAATGGCCCATCTCGCGAAGGCGAAAAAGGGGGAACCTTTGGTGAGTATGCCGCGCAAATTAGTTCTCTTATCCGCTTCTGTTACTATAATAAGCTTAACTTCATTGACATATCCGATGATGATTTCTGCGAGTTCATTGATGGCCTGCGCACTGAATATGACCCACGAAAACCACATAAACGAAAAAAAGGTGAACGGAGAATTACTACTATTGGACGCAAATGCCTGAGGTTTCTGGCCTACGTTGGCGAAGTATATGGCATCCACAACCACGTCGGCATTGGCGGCACCATCTCAATTGAAATGGTTGATTCCATCTACTACCGTAACGGCAAGGCATTCAAACGCGCAAGCGTACATCACCGATCATTCAGGACACCCGAGGCCAAGAAATCCAGAAAACCCATTGGCGAGGCCACAATTCAGAAACTGCGCGACACCATAGATGATATATCTATCTCGGATTTTCTCTGCACTCGTCGTCAATTGATGATTTCATTATTCTCGGAAACCGGGGGTCGCCGAGGTGAGGTGCACGAAATCACAGTAGCTCAGATTCTTAATGCCGCAAAAGTCAAAGCACCGTTCGTAAGGCTTAAGACACTAAAGCATGGGGGCAACGGAGAAGTTCGAGACATATCGCTCAGCTCACCACTATTGCGTGATTTATTGAACTATATTCATGGGGAACGCTACAGCCTCATGAAGCGCTTTAAAGGTTCTCCAGATCATGGCTTCTTGTTCGTCACGGAGCGTGGGGGACGCCACATGACGCGTGGAAGTATCACGACTGAGTTTTCAAAAATCAGGCGGGCTGCCGGTATTGAAGAGCAGGCTTGTGCGCACCTGTTTAGACATACATTCTGTACAGACGAGGTCGCCAAACTGATCGCAGAAACTAAGGCTCTGAGCCCAGACTCATTCCGCCAGACATTAATGACTAACAAAATGATCGCGGAACGGGCACTTTCACGGAGCGGTCATGCGACACTTGAAAGCCTTCTGACATACGTAGACGATGCTTACAAGGAAAAGTCAAAGTTTGAGAAAGTAGTTCATAATGTTGAAACCGCTAAGATGTACGAAAACTACCAAAAACGTATGAAACGACTTCTGGAAGCACTCAAGAGCGGAAAAATATCGACAGATGAGTACATCGAGCGCACCGAAACACTAATGGCGGATAGAGACCGTGACCTCATGATCGCCTGACAACCCAGGGATTACTGAGGCAGTGTATTTGATCGAACTCCAGTTTGGATAATGAATCGATACGAGGAACATAAAGAAAACGACGCAGGCCACCCCTATTATCTTCATGCTATAGGATCATCACGGCAACGCATTTTGGGGGCACACCCAGGCGACACATTATTGCATTAGCTTTGGCCTACCCGCCTAAGGTCTCGCTCATGCGCGGATGCGCGCACGAAGATGGGACTCTCAACCAAGCCAGTGGACTCCATGAAAGTGCTGTGTTACGCACTCAAAGGCACAAGTAGATGCGCAACACAACCGACACCAGAAAGTTATGCTAACTCTGCGCGTAAAGTGTCCTGGTGCGTAGCTTGATCCTTGAGCCCTGAGCCACTCCTCAGAGGGAAAAAGCCCCGCTCAGTATTCATCACTACGCTCGCAGTAGATTCGCAAGACGTATAGCGAGCCCCTTACGTCCATCACCACTCCGCCTCCAAAACCTTCGCTTTAGGCCGATCATCCTCCAGTTCCAAATCGCTTGTTCCGTAGTGAACCTCCTCGATGCGGTGATGCATGAGACTCCCTTCTATGTACTCGATGCGCGGAGCATTAGATGACCTGGGGCCCAGGATCCCCATGGTGCCCTTAAGCTTCCAAATCGTTGGGCTCGGCGAGCATGCTGCATGAGAAAACAGGACGATATTGCTGCCGCCCTTGTCCTGAACCGATTTGAAGATCACGCCATCCAGTTGCGGTTTGCAGTGAGTCGCGAGGTACTCGGCGATGACTTGGGGTATTAGGTAATTGCGCTCCAAGCCTGGCAACACGGGAACGGTCATTTCATCATGGAGGTACCTCAGAAATTCCTGCCGCCCGCTCTTCTGGAAGTATTTGGGATCGAAGAAGCTGGGTACCGGCCCGAGATCGGCGGTCTCAAAACGCCCAAAGTCCAACACCCTGACAGACTGATTCAACCGGAACTCCCCACTCACCACCGCTCCGCCAACCGGAGGCCGCAACTCGGCCACGCAGGTTTTGCGAGCGAACGCTCCATAGAACGCAGGGACGCCCGCTGGATTCATCCTGCCCTGACCTGCTTTGTCCTTGGGAGGCGCAGCGAGTTTGCTCGCCGGGTCTGCGGTGATTTCAGCAACACTCTCGGGCGTCATGCAGGTGCGGGCGCGATAAATGGGTGGGACGCTTTCGGGACTGAGAACCCGAACTACCGCATGCTCCTCTGACGACGCTGAATAGCTGCCGAGGTCTTTGACAATCCAGTCAAGGAAGGCCTTCGCGCTGTCATTGAAGAAGCGCTTACCATGCTTGAGCCCGTCTTGAAACGCGCCCCACTCATGCCCGAAATGGTCTGGTCGGAACGGTGACCGCTCATACTTGATATCATCGTGGAAGTCTTTGAGATTGGTGCACACGGCTTGGACTATCCGCTCAACGTTGTCACACCCAAAAAGCTCACTAACCCAGTACTCGACGTAATCTCCCCCTTGAGAGTCAACAACGCCGTCCGGGCCTCAGCGACGGACAAATTCGCCTTCATGGATGTAGCGTTTGAGAATGGTCTCGACGCGATCAACAATCTGCGCAAGCGGTACGCATCTACGCTTTGACTGGCAGAGGCTGCATTGTGTGGAGGTGCCATTGCGTCTGATCTGCCCACCGAGAAACGGGTCAATCACGCACTTATAACAAACCGTCAAATCACCCATGGTGCCCCTATCGTCCTCTCGCACAGTGATGGCAAAGTACATCCTCCAAGGGCCCGCATGATCGCTGATGTTTCCCGCCCATCCAACTACTGCTTACTCGCGGGCCGGAACGCCCCGAACCCACAGGGGGTATAAGACAACGAATGAGCTTCACTAAAGAATACGCATTCGAGGTTGAACAGGAACGATGCCTGGCCTGGATCAAGCGTCAACACGGCATGGACATCGATCCCGCTGAGGATCCTGAGACCTGGGAGCGCTTGAGCGCTGAATACTCGTCAGCGATGGAGGCTGACGCCGAAGAGGCTGAGTACCGATGGCTCGGGCGACACTCGCATAACGAACTCTTCAGCGAATTCTCCAGGGAGCTGGCTACCGCGAGTGATCTCCTCGAACTCAATCAGGACGACCCTAAAGCACAGACCGTTTACAAACTCGTCTACGCCCATGCGGTGACGCTACTCGAATCGCTGATTAGCTCGGTCGTTCGCAGGCTGATCGTGCACTATGAACCGCTCATGATAAATGTGGCGACATGCTACGAGGAGCTGAGCAAGAAGAAATTCACGCTCAAGGAGATTGTGCTACAGCCTAAAGGGGTGGAAAGCATCGTGCTGAAGACGCTGACTGAGCTTTCCTTCCACAATCCAGCAACCATCAAAACCGTGATGGACGCAATGTTTGGCAAGCACATGTCCGGGCTAAAGCTGGATGACATCAGCCCTATCTGCATCAAGCGCCACGACATCGTGCACCGCAACGGTCGAACAGTAGACGATGAGCCGATTGTGATTGGTGCTGCCGAAGTGCGCCACGCCATCGTGGCTATACGGGACTTTTCGACGGATTTGAAGCGGCGAATCTACAATGCAGTTCATGAGCTTGAGCAGCAGGATTCACCTTTTTAGTAGCCTACTCAAGCAACCTCCGCGCTTAGGGGCGGCAACCCCAAAGTACCTGCTTAGCCCACTGAGAAGCAGCCGTATCCGTTGATGCCGCCCTCAAAGGCCTCCCGAGTGATGCCCAAAATAACCTTCCTACTCCGTATGTATTCGTCATGCTAACCGCCTCATCAAAATTCAATACAGAAATCCGGTAAGAACCCCGTACGCTCACCCGGGTATCCACGTGGGTTCGAAACCAATCGGCATCCAGATACGACGGTATCGACTGCATGATGCGTGTGGCCAAATACCCAAGCGTCAGCCTGAGCCACCAGGTCATGCCATTGGTTAAAGTAAGCCGCACCAAGGTGCCCCTCATGATCGGTGCCTGCCACTTCCTGGATGGGGCAGTGATGAGTCACTACCAACGTCTTGCCGTCGAACTCCTTCGCTAACTCATTCGCCAAGAATTCACGAGTGGTGATATTCCGTGCAATTAGATCAACAGGGCGAAGCTTGCTGTAGCTCTCACCGATGCGAATGCGCTTGAAGTCGTTCATCCACTCCGCACACACCCTCATCGCAGCCCTGTAGTCCCCAGTCGCGGTGAAATCTGTCCAAGCAGTTGCTACCAAAAATCTGGTGTCGCCGATGATCAACGTTTGGTTGTCCAGGATGTGCACATTCTTGCGTGAGGGCGAGTGCGTCCCCAAATACACGCAAGCAAGCATGACCGCGGGCCCGGCGAAGACAAAGTCAGTGCGCATCCAATCCAGGAGATGAAGCACCTTGTCCAGCGCTTTGCCCTTGGCGAAATCGAGCTCCAGGATCTTCAGTGCGGCGATGTAGTTTCTGTTCCACCGCTTGATAGGCTTGGCCATGTCTTGCAGTTGAACCTGGTAAGGCTCATAAATACGCGAGACCCCGTCACACCGTCCGAGCGCCACATTCAACATGTCCTGGGGCGGAGCGTTATCAGCGGCTCTAAACCAACCCAGCTCTTGCTCTGCCTCCGCATTGCCGGCGTGATGGGCCAGCTCATGGAATGAGATACCAGGCTCAAACTGGATTTCCAGGAGATGCGCAAACGACAGCAACGCAGCACAGTGCCGCAACTGCCTGTCATTTACAGTCTTTCTACCCCGGGCCAGCTGGGCCATGCGAGACGCAACATTGCGATCTGGCAGAATGACCGTTCTCACGCCCTCCTGCTGGGCGTAGACATAGCCAACAGGGTGGTACAAGCCAACCTCAGGAGGGGTGAAACTGGGCAACAGGAAATCGGCTTCCTGCAGCAGCGGAATGACCCGCTCCAAGTCATCAAGCGGAAAATCCTGAGGTATCGCCCAATAAGCGGATTGTTGATTCGACTTCATGAATTCGCTGCCACCTTCATCTCCAACAAATTGAGCCTAAAAACGTGAGAGATCGGGCGCGTGATTCCCGTAGAGCCCGAGTCCGCGGCACACAGGCCTACTCCTTAGGAAACTCGAACGCTTGGAACGCGTGAGGACGCATTGATCGCTCCTGCAGAATACCAAGCTCATCGCACTGCTCACGAAGTGCACTCAGCTCCTCCTGAGTCGCAGGCTCCGGGAACGCCATATAGAGCAAATCCTGTGAGGAAGCACGGGAGGAGAAAGGTTCAGACGTAAGCCCTACCACTTCAATGATGTCGGGATACCTCAGTCGTAGACCGTGACAATAGGTGGCAAGAAAATCGGCACGATCCTCCCTGAAAACCTGATAGTCCACCGCTGGGTCGCGAGGCACGATCGTGAACACGTAAAACCGCCCTTTCACCGTTGGACTTGGCATGATCCGAGTCGCCTGACTTCCCAGGGGCACAGGCTGCCGGAGCAGATCATGAAGCGCGTCACCCAAGACCCGACGTGCAAAGCGATTCTCCATCGCAAGCGCCCTGACGAGCTGTTCCTTCTCATCATTTGTGTAGTTTTCACCGTCCACTGCAACGGCTTCATCAGAGCGGATGTATTTGGATTGAACCTCGATGATCTCGTCCCAGAAGTAACTGAGACGGTTGGCTTCATTTCGGGCTAGCCGCTCGGCGCTCGAATTGAAAGTTTCCCAATCGCCCTCGGCGAGCACAATCATGCTTGAGGCGGGAAAATCACGAGGTAGTGTGTGCTTCCCCCCCTGCATGCTGGTTTGGTAGAGCGTGATGAGCTCTTCTTCGCCCGCGACGCTCATGCACTGGGCACTGCTGAGGAAGCGCTCTTTCTCAGAGAAGTACGCTACTAGATCCGGTACCGTGTCCAACTCTGAGAGGAGCACATCGAGAGTCAACTCATCCAGCACATGGACGAAGCGATCCTTACCCGCCGGCCAACCCACCGTGAAAGGCGTCTCCAGGTGCTCCTTCTTGTCCAGCAACGTGGTGTCAATCATCAGACTACCGCTGCTCTCCCCGCCCCAATGGGAAACAGCCGCGTCGAAGGATCCGCGCGTCACGGCGATACGGTGAAAAATTGCCTTGTCCATGTCAGGTAGCCGATACGGAAAAGGCACAGCACATTGCTTGTCCAGGAATAGCCGGCTTGGGTGCTCACGGATAAATTTTTCCGCGCCAAGCAACTGGGTCACTGAGGCGTGGATCGCCCGCTTGTACCAACGTCCCCATGAAACCAAGGGGTCAGAGTGCGTTGGGTACTCACAGTGCTTATCCGAGAAAATCAGGATGTGATCGCCGAAGACGACGAATAGATCGCACAGCTCCTTCCCGTCGCCCGCGGCCGTTTTCTTCCCTTCGTCGGTGTGGACGTTCCCATAGCACCATAGACTTAAAAATGCCTTGCGCGCTAGCTTGCTTAGATAGCGTTCAGACTCGGTTTTGGGCTCAACCTCGATCGCAGCTTCCCACGGCGTTTTCACAGTCATGACAGGGCTCCGGGCATAGAAAAGTGATCATAGCGCTTCGCTTGTCTCGATGCCGCACGCAAACCAATGGGGATGACTACATTGGCGCCGCACACCCTTGATCCACTTTAAGTGGACAACACATGCAAACAAACTCACAGAAAGTGAAAATTAAACAGCATGGCTGTTAATCACAGAATTCCTGTTCACTATTTGTGGATTCATTACACGTAAAGTGTATGAAAACAGCAAAACGTGTATTTTTTTACAAATCGTAAAAACACTCCCCGGACATCACAGCCCTGTGCTTCATGGCCTCCAGCGATTTTCCAATAAATTGCTTGCCCATCAGAATTTTCTCGCTAGAGTATTCTCCACACGAATCAGATCCATAGGTTGGCCAAGAGGCCGGCCTCGCTGCGCACTTTATAAATCAACTGGGGAGCCCGCTAGTGGGAGAGTGGTCGAAAAGTATTGGTGAGCACGGGGAAGACATCGTCTTCTCTTTCCTGAAATTCATTGGTTGGAAAGCAGCCGTCCGGGGCATTGACGTAAGCTGCATCCACCCGGATGGGCACAAAAAATCGGCATCAGCATCCGAGCGGACAAGCCACGGGATCGACTACGTGTACACAGGCCAGTCTCCTCTAGAGGATGGCGTCCTCAAGCACCTATGTATCTCATCAAAATTTTCGACCAAGCCCTACGTGCGCCCCTTGGCAAGCACCTTTAAGAACCACTTCAGCGACCTGGCCACAGCCATTGAATGCTTCAAACGATCAGTGCAGAAGAAACAGCTCAATGCTGGCTATACCGGGATCAGCGCGGAGGTGGTAGCGGGCGTGTTGTTCTGGATCAACGGTGAGGACGTCAAAGATTTCGATGCCGTCTCTGAGGTTGCGTCCAGCAAGAAGCTGGACGATTCCAATTTCGGAACCATCTATGTGGTCGATAACCGACGCGCCTGCTTCCTGTATGAGGCCATCTCCTACATGCGCAACACATACGGCGCCGCCAACGTTAAATTCCTCTACCCCTCCACTGGCAAGAACGTTGACCCCTCCCAGCGCATAGCTGCCGGTGATGTACTGCCAGCAGAATATCTCACGAGCGGGATTATCCCCTTCTTTATCCAGGCAGGTGATGCGAAAAACCTTGCCATCTGCTGCGACGATGAATTTAGTGAGGAAGGTCTTCGCCGGCTGATCGGCTATTTGTCCTCGGTAGCGTTGGATTTCCCGCAGAAGGTGGTCATCGCATTCCCTGATTACAATTTCGGCGATCATAGCCGCCAGGCGGCACTGGCCAAGGGGTCGATCGCCAACAAGCGCTTTGCCGAATTGGTCGAAGTGGTCAGCTATCGCTCCGACTTCAGGAGTATCGCGTAATGCACATGAATGATGAAAATTCGATTTTGCCTCAAGGCGAAAATCTTCGGGCCTACCTCGTCCAACCGTTTGTGTCCAAGGGCGACCTGAAGCATCTGCTCCGACGTCGTGGCGTCTTCATGTCGCAGCAGGATAAGGAGCAGAGCATCCCCTCGCTGACGCTATCGCTGCTCAAGCCCAGCGAGTTCGTGGAACTGCAGCAACTGTACACCGCGAAAGAAGACAACCCTAAGATCACAACGCAGATCATCGAGTGGTCAGGCACTGAAACCTTGATCAGCAGCATCCCCGACGACATCGACGTCAACAAGGTGCTGGATCTGGATTTCAAAAATTTCAAAGTCCTGAATGCTCCTAGCTTCTACCCGGTTCCCAACAGCGACGACGCCATACGCATGATTTCGAGATCGAGCGGCTAGATCGCTCCAAGAGCTGGGCTGATTCGCACAAACGCTTCAAAGCTTCCATTGAGATTCAGAAGAGCAAAGACAAAGACGAACTCATCTTCATCAGCACCCATACCGCCCCCGAGACCAAGCAAACGAACCGGGCCGTATCTAAGCACCTGATCGGCCACTTCAAGACACAGGGTCAGATCGCCCAGAAAGCCAAGGTTCGACAGATTCGCTTCGGCGACTTCACCAACGCCAATCGATTTGAATACTTACTGGGGCTTACGCGGGACAGCAGACATGCTTCCATAACCTTCCAAGAGGTACTTGATATAGGCCTTGTTCCAGACGAGGATCACGCGCTTCCTGAGCAGCTCGATTGGATGGAGGAACGAATTCGTGGATTGGATCTGCGTGGTACAGGCCTTGAGGATTCCGACTTCCTGAGCAACCTCGCATACAGACCTTGCCTGCTGATCCACCGCTTGGATGCCAAATTCAGATTCAGCTTGTCCGGTATGGATGGACAGTGCGTGATTTCGCTTGGCTTCCCCGACTTCAACAATGGTCATAATCGGGATAGCGAGATCGAACTGCGTATCAAGAAAATCGAATTCGATGAGCCCCGCCGTAGCCTGGATAAGAACGAGGCCAAGCAAACGATCCTCAAAGAGCTCGAATTTGAAAAAATCGAAACCTTCAAAAAACTCGCCAACCTTGAAGAGACCCCGTAACGCAGACAAATCCATTCCAGGTTGGGCACGACGCGGGGCTTTTCTGCCCCGCTCTGCTGGATCCTGGCCCTCTATCTGCTGAATTCATACTGCTCCAGCTGTCGACGAAGGAATTGCTCATTCAGAATCTTGGGGAACGAGTAGGTCAGTTTCACAATGAGGTAGATGAAACCGATGGGTACAACCACCCCCAGAAACCCTCCCATGAGCAAGGCTACGAAGCTGAGCGGCAGGAATAGCAATGCAAGGACAAACGCCGACCAACGCATTTTCCTGATCCAGGTTGAGAAACCATTCTGCTCGTAGATCGTCTCGCCGGCTGCGGTTTTGATCGCAAAGAGGATCCATCCCATTCTCCCCAGTTTTACGAAGAAAAAGCTGCCATCGATGCCTGGACGCATGTGAGATTCAATGAGCTGTCCTACCCCGACTTTCTTCACGAGCTTGGTCGT
The DNA here is from genome assembly GCF_021602465.1 of Pseudomonas urethralis. NCBI lineage: Bacteria > Pseudomonadati > Pseudomonadota > Gammaproteobacteria > Pseudomonadales > Pseudomonadaceae > Pseudomonas > Pseudomonas urethralis. The sequence continues at coordinate 89,104 of NZ_BQIJ01000017.1, read as the reverse complement.
ACCGTCCTTTTCAGCCAGGCGTAGGTAGGTGTATTCCGAGCCGTCCGGTTTGTCCGTGGACGGGCCGACAACTTCCAATTTTCCATTAACAACCATCACATCTGACACGCTCTGTTCCCTCAAAATCGCCGCGCAGAGCCAGCAGATACTGGGTGCGCGCTGACTGGCTGGCCGCCATTTTGACCGGCCATCCCTCTCTATCCCGCACAGGAGATTCCCGTTGCCGCGGCCAGTCCCTGCGACTGGCCAGCGCACGCGATGCCGGAATGCTGGCGTCTCGCCACACGGTATTTATGAATATATTGTATGTTTCCGTGATTCGCAATGTGGCTTTATCCTCAGTTTTGAGGATCCACCATGCGCATCGCGCCACCACTGGCCGCGGTACTCAGAGCACTTCGTACAGCTCGGGGCCTGTCGCAGGAAAAGCTCGCAGGGCCTGGCGATGCGAGTCATATCCATCTCTTGGAAAACGACCGAGCTAGCGCAACGCTGGGAATGATGGAAGGTATTGCTGAGCGCTTGGACGTGGATCTGATCGCGTTGCTGGCCTATGCCGGCAAGGTTGGTCAGGACATGGGGCAGGAGCAGTACCTGGAGAAACTGCGCTTGGAGATGGACAAGATTGGCGCTTTGGGCATTGATGTCGAGATCCGTGAACACTTTCAGGATGGGCATCTTGTAATCCACAAGCCTGGTCGGCCAGCACGGCAAGCGAAGATTGAAGCGGTGCTCAAAGCCAAAGCGGCTGGCAAATCCAAGCGAGAAGTCTCAGATGAGCTTGGCATTCCATGGTCGACGGTAAACGACATATGGAAGAAAGGCTGATCTGCTACCTCACCAATTTCCCTGACACAAAAAAACGGCCAGATTGGCCGTTTTGAGTGCAGCATCAATAAATCAGGAAACCCAAGCTTCTACTTCTTCGGCCCCGTACTGCGCCTTCCACTCTTTCAGCAGCTTGTGATTGCCGCCTTTTGTCTCGATTATCTCCCCGTTATGCGGGTTCTTGTACTGCTTAACTTGGCGTGCACGACGCGGTGATTTTTCTGCCACAGCCGGGGCGCTGCGACGACCAGCTTGGGGATCCAAAATGTTGATGATATCTCGCAGGCTGAAGCCGTACTTATTCAGCAAATCACGAAGCTTTTCTTCAAATTCGATTTCTTTTTTCAGCTCGGTGCTGCCCTTCATCGCCTCAAGCTCTGCGAGCTGCGCAGCCAGGGTCTGCTCAAGCTTTCGGAATTCTGCCAAACGGGACATACGTAACCCTCAAATCTTTGAAAAGTGCCTACAGGTTAACCCAAATTTAGAACTGGGCCTAATGAATTTGATGCTGCAAGGCGGAGTTAGTTCACCACAACAGCACTTGCAGGCTCAGCAGCAACATAAGGAAACTATATCCATCTCACTAATTAGGCTCGTACTGCGTCATACACCTACCTGAGCGAAGCGCTGCGCGTCCAAGGATGTTACCGCCGAGAAGCCAGCACCTTTTCTAAAGCTCATATTGTGAACAAAGTTTTTCATCGCATCTGAAGGGTCGATGGCTTCGAGGTTAAGACCTTCGACAGTGGCACGGGAGAATGCAACGCTGAGGATCGGCTGATCCTCCATGTGCCCGGTAGAGCTGTTCAGCACGTTATCCATCGCCGTAACGATGACGAGGTCGTCCGGCAAGATGGCCAGCAGCTCGCGGCCTACCCGCAGTGCGCAACTGCACACGTAATCCTGGTGGAGTTCGTTGAAGCGGCCTGCAGGCATCGCCTTGGTCGACAGTTTTCCGCTTTTGAGCAGCGATTTGATCTCGGTGGGAATGACGTGCGAGCCGTGAATAGCCAGCTTTGCTTCCAGCACGCCTCCCTCATGAACGATCATCTGTATGGATGAGCCAAGGTGCGAAATTTCCTCGAACGACTCGAACGCCTCGATAGCGTCGAGCTTTGCCTGGCGATCGCCATCAAGAATCCGCAGGGCAATGTCCCGCTCCTCCGACCAATCAGAATGCTGAGTCTTCCATTCTTCAAACTGCGCCTGGAACAGCCGTTCATCTTCAGTTGCGGCAGTGGCGATTTTCGCGATGAGGGCCGCACGCTGACGGCTTTCCAACTTAAACAGCTTGGCCCAGAAGTTTGGACGATAAGTCGCCGAGGCCTGCATAGCGGCCTGTTCAAGGGCCCCGCTTTTCACGGGCGGCTTAGGCTCAGGCTTGGACAGAATCTTCTTCCATTTGACCGGCTCAGCGCATTCCTTATGCATCGAGAGCAGGATATCAATGTGGTTCTCATACACCTCGACTTCGTAGGCCGCCTGTTCGAGGGCCTCCATTCTCGCGAACTCTTTCTGCCGCTTCTCCAGCTCACGTTGGCGGCGATGCGCATTACGTTCTGCTCGCCTCGCAGACGCTTGCAGAGATCGAACTGTCCCTTTCCACCCCATCACAATGCTCCTTACCGGCTTCGTGATGGCACATTAACATAGCCGCTATCACAACTTGAACTGGCTGCATCATTTGATCCCGTCTCGCCCCTAGCGAACATGATTCCTCCACGGGACTGCAGGTTATTCAGGCGAAAGAGGTAGGCCAAAGACGAGGTGGAGTGCTACTTCGAGATACAACACATCGGGCCCTGATCCAGCATGTGGCCTGATCATCTATTACTCAGGGAGATGGGTACCAGTGAAGCTCACAACGCGGGTATCTCACGGTCTTCGTCCACGGCCACAGGCTTTGGGAATTGAGCGTGACCATCGCTCCCGTTTGGGAGCTTTGGATAGAAAGAGGTAAATGATGACCGCTAGCCTACGACGCGTTGCTGGCGGTGAACTCAGAGTTGATTTTTGTGGGAGCGGGCTTGCCCAGCGAACACGGGCGTAGCCCGTGCCAGCTACCTCCAATGCATGGGCCGGCCGCTTCGCGGGACAAGCCCACTCCCACATAATTACTGGCAACTGCACTGGCACCCCTGGGTCGAAAACAGCCAGTGGTGACCGACCGCAATCGATTCTTTGCAGCCGTTCGAGGTATCTACGAAACCGAGTTCAATTCAGCCACACAAGCCCACTCGAAAGTTCCTTACATAGTTTCCGCTGCTTGCCAGCGATCCACGTTTCGCTATACCCCAAAAGGGTTGCATGGCACGTTGATATCAGTAATCCTTCAGTTTAGGCGCTTCAAACTGGCATGATTTTCTAGCGCTGAACCTATGGGATTGTCCCGCTAATGCCATGACTGAGGCAGGGCACGTACAAGGCGCACATTGCGTTTGGGGAGTCAGAATCGATATGGCGACATGCACCGCACCTAGTAAGGGTCACCGCTCCGCAAGCGCGGCAGCCAATTGTCCTGCGTGTAGAAATCGCTATGGGGGCTATGGAGCACGCTCATATTCCTCCACCTCATACTCTTCTCCGTCATCATCCTCTTCATCTGGTAGGGGTGGGGGGCGCACGTCACGTGCTTTGCCCAGTGGAGTTCCGGAAATCTATCGTCGTCCGCTATCTGAGGTACCAAGCCTAGTCCGCAGCGAGGTTCCAACTCCGGCGCAGTCGAACGGGCAAACCTATGACGTGTTCATATCTCATGCATCTGAGGACAAGGACGAGTTTGTCAGGCCATTGGCCAATGCGTTGATTGCAGTTGGGCTCAAGGTATGGTTTGACGAAATGACACTTCGTATCGGGGACAGCTTGCGTCAAAAAATTGATAAAGGCTTGGTTAATAGCCGCGTTGGACTTGTGGTTCTGTCCCCAGCGTTTATCAAGAAGGGATGGACGAATTACGAATTGGACGGGATCGTTACCCGCTCGGTTTCTGGCGAACAGATATTGCTGCCGATTTGGCACAACATCACCAAGCAGCAGGTGATGGATTTCAGTTCTTCGATCGCGGACAAGGTGGCGCGCAGCACCGCGGTGCACACCATTGATGAGATCGCTGCTGAGATCGCCGATTTGCTAAAGTCTAATGATGCCCAAGCATCCTAACATCAAGCGTCCACACAGCATGCCTGGAGATAATCGGGCATGCCCATCCGCTGTTGCCTGCCCTTGGGACATCCCGACAGGCTAATCGCCTTCTCCTCCCCAGGGGGGCCGCCAGATTCAAAGTGTCGACAGCAATGCCAATGGATGCCTACGGATTCAACTTCGCCATTGGAGTACCGAAACACCAGCCATTCTTGTGCCAAGCCACTTGCAGGCTGCTCAGATGCAGATAGTGACAATGACCTCGGACAAAACCAGGTATTGATGATTGGCGGCTCAGAAAAGTGTGGTCGCGAAGACATCATCGTCGCAATCTGAGCTCGGCGAGTCTACGGACATGTTGAGCACTTATGAAATAGCTACTTTCAGTGAATCCCAGCTCAGTTGCCCAAACTGCAATTCACCCCCCAATAATTGGGAGCTTCGTCCAAGGGCGAAGATCTGCTGCCACATAGATATGGGCGCAGTCCCGAAGCGCGCGTCCATCTAACCGCACGTCACCCAGCTACTATGGAATCCAAAGCCTTGCACCAATCAACGTATGGCAAAAGGTCTACTGATCTCGCCGACACCGCCGCATGAACCAAGATCGATAATTGCGGGTCAGTCTGTAACGGGAGATTGCAACTGGCGGGGTACAGCGAATGGTTTCATTTGATCTACAAAGGATGCTCATTGGCGAGTTCCCGCTGACCTTCCTCTTGGAGGTCGCCCTTCGTGTTTCAGCGGCGTTTCTAGCCGTGTTCTTCTTTTTGAAATTCAGTGGTCGACGCGGAATCAGGCAGCTGTCCCGATTCGAGCTCGTGGTGATCCTCACCTTGGGCTCAGCCGCAGGCGATGTGACTTTTTATGAAGATGTACCCCTCCTCCCGGTCGCATTGGTTTTCCTTACGCTCTTGCTGCTCTATCGCGGAACCGTCTACATGATGAGGCGCAGCAAAACATGCGAGGCCTGGATCGATGGACTGCCCATCACGGTCGTAAAGGACGGAATGTACGAGATCCATTCGCTGCGGAATTTGAACATCTCGTCCAACGAGCTCTTCATGGAGCTGCGCCAACAAGGCGTGGAGCATCTCGGCCAAGTTCGACTCGGCCTATTGGAAACCGATGGCGATCTCAGTCTGTATTTCTATGGGCAAGACGACACCCGGCCAGGGCTGTCGGTGCTGCCAGTCGAACATCGCCCAGAATACCTGGCCCCGCCGAACGCGGGCCTACATTGTTGCGTCAGCTGCGGCTTCCCAACCTTCCATGAACCTCAAGACTCTGTCGTGTGTGAACGCTGCGGACATAACGTCTGGTCACCTGCATTGGATACCGTGCGCAACCGCTAGACCTAATCCACTTAAATAGCGCGGGGGTTGGACAGGCACCGTCTTCACTGACGGATTTATTCACGCCCTTTTCACATGCTATGTGGGAGCGTTAGCTATCCCTACGTGTGATAGAAGCTCCCTTGCCCGCCTAGCAGCGGGCTTTCTTTTGCCCGCAATTCCTCATCGACTCGGGCCATTCGTCCGTTGGGCTGTCCGCTTCATCGGCTAAGGCTGTCCTCTAAGGACATCAGCCAGAGGCTTCCTCATGCGACAGCTATTCCAATCGATAACTCTTCCCCTTGCCTGCACTCTGCTGTGGGCATGCGCCGCTCCCGAAACGAAGTCTCCTGTGGAGGCACCAGGCCGGCCAGAGTCGGCAAAAACCCAGTTGCTGGAAACCGGCGCCGCGACGCTGCAGTCCAAGCCGCCCATTGAGGCCATCAACGCCTACCTGGATGGATTTCACTTCTACAACGGCCATCAGGACGTGCAAATGGAAGCGCACCACTACTGCTCCATCCTCAACGAGGATGTCATTCAGTGTGTGATATTCGACGGCAATACCAAGGGTGCGAAGATCATGGGCGTCGAGTACATCATCGACGAGAAGCTGTTTGCCGGATTACCAATCAAGGAGAAGGCGATGTGGCACAGTCATGGCTACGAGGTCGCGTCTGGGCAGCTGATCGCCCCAGGCATCCCTGCTCCTGCTGAACATGCCTTGATGGAGCGACTGGCGCACACTTATGGGAAGACATGGCACACCTGGCACACCGATCAGGATAAATCGCTGCCTGTAGGTGTGCCGCAATTGATGATGGGCTTTACCGCTGATGGCCAGGCTGATCCGGAGATGGTCGAACAGCGCAATCGGCGCCTGGGAGTGGATGCTGCGAAAACGAAAGCCGAGCGGGCCGACATTCGTATTCCTGATGCTGATCCCCAGGCGGATGGCTGGCAGCACGGTAACGTCATTCAAATCACCGATCCAACCGGTGCCCATGTACATCGCTCTTCAACAGCTACACCATCCACTAGGAATAGCCGATCCAGCCAATAGCCGCCTCCATCAGCTTTGTGTGGATGGGGCCTCGGGCGTGTCCCCCTTTCGGGGGAGCGGCTGTCGTGTACCGCACCCTGGCGAGCCAGGGTCACGGCCCTACCGGGCTTCCATCCTCACGCCTAAGCCCATCCATGGGCTGCGCGCTCCGCTTGCTAGTTGCCGACACTCAAATGCCCGGCCTAGTCCTTGTCTCAAAGTGAACGATCAGCACACCGCGACACTCCATGTACCGCATCGTGTTTAGTGATCAGCACGGCGAGGGAAGGATCCTGATCAACATCCATGGAGAGGAAAACTGTGAGCGTCACCTTGAGATGTCCCAAATGCGGCGGGCAAGACCTTGTAATACCACGGAGGTTGAACAAGAAGGCTATCCTCACGTGCCGAGGGTGTGCCGCCATTGCCAATTATGGCGATCTGATGGAGGCAGAAGGTAGACGGCTCATTGCCGACATCAGGCAGCGCCTACCTCTCTTGGAAGCCGGATAATCGCGTACCGAGCGCGGACAACTGCACAAGCTATGCAGCAATCTTTATTACACGATTCGTTGCGCTTCACGATCTTTCGCGCACCCGGTCAGCGAATACGAAAGTAAAGGGAGCCTCCCGAATTCGCCAAACATCTCAACAGAACACACAGGCTCTCTGTGTGAACACACGAGGTGCGAGATCATGGCAAACGATCAAGAAAAAACCGGTCAGCAAGGTGGCACCACTCAAAACAATCCTGACGGCTTCGAGAATGATCCACACCGACCATCTGAGCCTGGTCAAAGAGGTGGACAGTTGTCGGAGAGCGAATCCGACCTTCCACGAGATTTGCATCAAGGTGGTCAGGATTTAGGCGGTGGGTACCAAAGCGACCACCAGGGCGCAGTTGGTGCAGCTCATCGAGGCGGCATGGGAGGTCATACCACGGGGCCCAAGTCTGACAATGGCGAAAGCGAAATTGACGAAGCTTCGCAAGCGGTGCAGGACGAAGACAGCGGCATGACTGAAGACAACCGGTAAGGTTGTTTAGGGCCAGGGGAGCTGGAAGCCCTGGCCTTGCTCATGGCCCCGCTCTATTTGCAGTAAACAGTACAGAGCTCATTAACTCGTGTCGTGAAGCTTTGGCTCATCATCCCCATGACAGGTCGACCGGGGCGCTCGCCAGACGCATCGTTCCCATCGTCCATGGATTGCCCCCCCATCAGCTTCTCACTCGCCACTAGCTGAGCAGCCCGAACAGGTCACCACTAATCTCATTACGCTGGCTGAGGTCGAGCAACAGCACCTCCGCTTTGCTGTAGCGGAAACCCTCCCGGTAAATCCGCCCCCTCATGCGCAGCCTTTGTCAGCAAAAGCGTATCGCCTGTTGGACAAAGCAGTTCGACGAGGATGCCTCTGGGCAACCCAGAGCTGAACTGCCGAGATTATCAGCGTGCTCAATTCCTTTGGCGAGTGACAGCAGTCGCCCCGTAGCGGACGCTTGCTTTAGTATCAAATCAGTCGCGTTGCGCTGGAAGTCACCAACCAGATGCCAGGGAGCTACGCTTCTACAGACTCAACGGAAAAGATACGCGATTAGGACGGAGGGCAGGCTGCATGCGGTTGTCGACATTCATCACTCAGCACATGGGCAGCATCCTGCAGGCTTGGGAGGATTTCGCTCGTACCGTTGAATTACCTCGCGAAGCGCTTAGTGACAAGGGCTTAAGAAATCATGCCGCCTTCATCCTCCAAGCCGTGGCTCGCGATATGGATACACCACAGAGCTTGCAGCAGGAGATCGATAAATCGCAGGGTTTAGGCCCAGCTATTGAGGGCGAAAGCGCTGCTGAGACTCATGCCGTACTTCGCCTTCTGGATGGTTTTACCCTCGATCAGATGGTATCCGAGTACAGAGCCCTCAGATCCAGCGTGCTCAGGCTTTGGCTTTCACAGGAAGCATCACTCGATCAAGCGGATCGTGTACCCGAAATAATCCGTTTCAACGAAGCTATCGATCAGGCTCTTGTAGAGTCCATCGCATCCTATGGCAAGGCTGTCGATACCACACGCAAAATGGTGCTGGGGGTACTGGGTCACGATCTTCGATCACCACTAACGGCCATTAAAATGGGAGCGGCGCTGCTTACCAGAGCCAAGCAGTGGGGAGACCGTGAACAGAGCTTGGCGGTGCAGATCGATACGAGTGCCGAACGTGCCAATCAGTTGGTAAACGATCTACTGGATCTCGCCAGATGCAACCTGGGCCTGGGCATCACGGTGCAACGTCAGGATATCGATCTGACTTCGTTGTGTGCCAGGGTTGTACAAGAGGTCTGCTTCGCCCATCCACAGATTAACGTTGTTTTCGAACGTACCGATGCACTGCCGGCGAGCGTCGATCCGCTACGCATGAGCCAGGTGATATCCAATCTGATGGTAAATGCCATACGACACGGGGATGTTGAGCGGCCGATTCGAGTAGGTGCTAGCTGCGTTGAGAACATGGCCGTAATTGAGGTACACAACTGGGGAAAACCAATCTCTGCCGACCAGATCACCTACCTATTTGATCCTGAAGCACGCTTAACACGCGCAAGTCGTGCTGACGGTGAGCAGAGCCAAGGTCTAGGGCTAGGGTTGTTCATAGCCAAGGAAATCACGGCCAGCCATGCCGGCAGCATTCAAGTCGTATCTAGCCCTGAGCAAGGCACGACTTTTCGAGTGAGCTTTCCGAGACAGCCATCGACATAATCCCTGTTATTAGAACGAGCGAAAAGCTTGCTCTTTGACCTTGGGGAGAAACCTCAAGGTTAGCTGGGTCGATAGCCGCCGCTTGCTTCCGTTGCCAGGAGACTGGCCCAGAAACGCCGAAATCCGTTTGGGATGACTAACGAAAAAAAGCCCGCGCCTTAGGCACGGGCCGCTCAGAGAGCAACACCCGCCCTGATCAGTTATCCAGCTCGTCTTTGATAATCTTGCCGTCGTGCGGATCAACCTGGAACTCGTATTGCTTGCCATCAGCCTTGATACCCTCGCCTTCCCAGTGACCATCGTCAGCTTCGATCTTGGTAATCTGGGTGTAGCCTGCGCCTTTCAAGGTGGCCTCAGCCTGATCCTTGTTCACCTTCCAGTCAGCACCGGGCGTATCAGCCCATGCAGAAGTAGCCCCCATAGCACCAACCAACGCCAGGCCAGTGAACACTCGTGTCATCGCTTTCATCACTAACTTCCTTTTTCATGACAGTTAACGATCCGACCCGAACGCTGATCTTGACGTTCAGTTTGTGTTGAAAGACGAGACTGATTCCGGGCACCCATCATGGTGAACGAGCTCCTGCAGGTCTCGTGAAAGCAAAGCAGCGGCTGTGGGTTTCAGCATGGTTGAACTCAGCTCCTCCCAACAAATCCACTTACAATGAACGATGCCTCTGCCAAGCGCGACGCAGCAACCGTCGGGTACGTCAGTCGTAAAAATATGGTGGAGAACATTGCCTACCTCGACGGTGCCCACAGCGTTCAAGCCTGAGCAATGAAGCGCCAGCGCCTTCCAAAGCTCACGGGCAGCGGCAACGATTGGCGCTTCGCCGGTCGCGAGCACGCCGCTTGCAAACTTCCATTTAGCCCCCTTCCTGCGGACAAGCAGAACCTTGTCATTTCGTAAGCAGATGATCGTGGCCTTAGCTCTGACTGGGCGATGCGTAGTGACGCTCATAAGGGATCGCACCTAGAGAATGGGCGACATCCTTAACGCGAAAATGATCATCCATGATCTGATGATCCATGGCTGAATGCAGAGTTCCGAATTGACGGTTTTCCATGCGAAGAAGCATGAAGTCTCTGAATTCCCACCGGTCACATGATCATGAGTGAGTCAAAGACATGCACTGGAATGTCCTGAAATGATTGAAACCACCGATCTAGACGAAACGGACTAAGCTCGCTTGAAGGAGAGGTAATCAGGAGGCAAGGATGCGACATCGAGGAGCAGTATTTTGGGCTTGGGCAGATCCAGCTCTACAGCACCATTCCCACGAGGAAGAGCTAGATGATGGAGCCAAGCTCGATGTTCAGGTTCGGCTCTCCCGTACTGGCGACACGCAGTTGTTCATCGGGATCTACGAGCGCTCGGGCTTGGCCAGGATTGAAGAAGCCTATGCAAAACGGCCTGGTGAATCGGTAACTCGGGCCATGGCGTGGGGCGCGGGCAGGGGTCGTGCGCTGGCTCTATCCGCCCTGGAACGAAAGCAGCACATGGGGTAGGAGGACGAGACAATGGCTGATCAGCTAGCCCAATTGGACGCTGAGATCGCGTTCTTGGATCAGATAGCTGCGGAGCTAGAGCGCCAGGTTGGGCCTAGCCCTGTCACTCGCACTCTGGTCATCGCCTGGCTGACCGAGTGGGTGAAAAAGCCGGGCGCATTGAAACCCGACTCACCACACCTGCCTCAATCTCTCAAAGCGGCTTATACCGCCTGGATTCATCAAGAAGTGGATCACTGAGAAAAAATTGCGACCCTCGGCTACCAGCAAATTGTTTAAGCAAGCCGTTGCGAAGGCTGGTTTCGCTCGGTGGCGAGGCACCTCGCACGGCCAACCCCCCAGGCCAAGGCACGCGTCATCGACTCTCCTGGACGCGTGTCGAAGGCTTCTTCATGCAGTGCCATACCACTGCCGGCATACACGCCTATGAACATTTGAGTGCTGCCCGTTCGCGACAACCGCACTTGGATATCCATCGTCGTGCCGTCGTCCAGCGTCTCATCGTGAGTTCGGTGATGAAGCGTCGGGTCTGACCATTTCCAAAAAATGTCACCGCGTATGCGCATGCCGCTCTCCTACGACTTTAGTATTAGACAGATGTCATCCCACCATAGCCCACAGCGGCTCTCATGCATCCAAATGGCCGGCAAATCCATTCATAATCAGACGGTTGGAGTTGTTACAGCGTTTTGCCGAACTGATGATAATCGATGAAACCTGCATGCTAGAGCGGCCCTGGCGATTTTCCTGCTGATCTATTTACGTTACCCTCCGCGCCGCCAAAACAACACCAAGGAGATGGCGGGCATGAAGATCGATATCCAGGTCGACGAACACGGATCAGGCTGCAAAGTAATCATTGACGGCCATCCAGTTTCGTTCGCGAATGCAGTTGAAGCTGAGGCCTATGTTGCTCGTCTGCAAGAGCGGCTGCAGGCCGCTCAACATGCCTTCGTAACATCTGCAGAAGCTTCAGCCTGAGCAGCCACCGAACCAAAATCTATACTCACCCATCACATCTGATGTGTAAGCGATACGGTGAGTGGTTCAGCACCCGTACATCGTGAGGTAACGGAGCTCGTCGAATGCGAGACCAGTTTCTTCGGCCATCTCCCGCATAGCCGCCTCATGCGGCGTCTCGTCTCGCTCGACTCGGCCACCAGGTAGGTTCCACTTGGCGTTGCGCTTGCGAACGAACAAGACTTCACCATCCTTGCGATAGATGATGGTGGCGCGCAGCTTGATGCCTTTGCGTTTCGCTGTTGCAGTGTCCATTGCCTTCATGCGCTGCCCTTAACGTTGGCTGGCCTAGATCCGGCAGGTTCCTTGCCGAGAATAAATCTTCCGTGTGTCGGTTAGATGACCGGTGTAACGAGGGCAACGTTCAAGTTATCGGCGCCGAAGCGTGTAATGCCCTGCTCAGGTAAGTCGAACGCCTTTCGACGCATCAAGTGAACTTCACCAGATCATGAGAGCCTTCCGTCAAAGGGAGGACAAGTGATGAGCCCATCGAGAGAACTTCATTCCACCGTCATCTGCCTGCAGGCAGGGAAGGTATTGCTTGTACGCAAGGAGGCACCTCAGTGGTCACTCCCTGGCGGGAAAATCGATCCTGGCGAAACGCAGCTTGAAGCGGCACGTCGTGAACTACGGGAAGAAACGTGCCTAGAACTGACTGACGCTCAGTTTTTGGGGCATCACGTGCTCCAAGCGGAAGAGCACTGGCTGTACCGAATGGCCGTTCCGGCCAGCATGATGCCTCGACCTTCGCACGAGATAGTGGAGTGTCGCTGGTTCTCGATCCAGGAAATCACCAAAACCTCAGTCAAGCCAACCAACGTAGATCTGCTAAGACGAGAAGGAATAATCACCGCTAACGAATAGCCTGAATCAGCCAAGGAGCTTGATGTTCAATAGGCAGCAGCACTGATGAGTATCGATCAGAAAACTTGCCCGTCCCAAGAAAAGTATCGGTACGAGGAGAAATTTTCTGGTTTTGGCTGGGCTTGCCTACTCCCCCATCGTACTGAATGGCGGTCGCTTAATGCCTTTCCTATTTGGCTCATTGGCAATGCTTTTGGCCCGTCCTATCCCCCAAGCCAGCGCACGATTCATCGATTCGCCCGGCATGGCAGCAAATGCCTCTTCGTGAAGGGGCATTCCACTCGCGGCATAAACCCCGATAAAAACCTGGGTGGCTCCGGTTCGTGACAACCTCGTCTGGACTTCTATAGCGGTTCCGTCGTCCAGCGTTTCATCATAACTGCGGTGGGCAAGCGCGGGGTCAGCCCATTTCCAGAAGACATCACCACGTATTCGCATGCCAGCCCCCTTTAGCTTTAAAGCGGAACGGTTGAAGCCCCCGAGCTTGGGATTCTCACAGCTAGCCCTTGCGAACAGCCGATTATGATGGATGGCCACCGATTCGTCCCAGCAGCTCCATTTAGATCGCTCTGATATCGATGTGATCCGATTGGTTCAGCCAACTTTCGGATAGGCAGCGAATCAGTACCGCCTGCCTTGTTGGTCTGAACTTTGCTGTCCGCCATGGCTTCCCCTGCATACCGATCACGAAATTACGCGGCTGCAGGAGCTGACATTCATGAGAGCACTGACCTACCACGGAGCACACGACGTCAGGGTCGATAACGTTCCTGACCCGATCATCGAGCAAGAAGACGACATCATCCTCAGGGTCACCGCCACAGCCATTTGCGGTTCCGACTTGCACCTTTACCGAGGCAAAATCCCAGAAACCGAAGCCGGCGATATCTTCGGCCATGAGTTCATGGGCATCGTCGAGGACACCGGGAATGCCGTCACCAATCTCCAGATCGGCGACCGCGTGGTGATTCCCTTTGTGATCGCTTGCGGCAACTGCTTCTTCTGTCAGCACGATCTGTTCGCTGCCTGCGAAACCACCAATACGGGGCGGGGCTCGATCATCAACAAGAAGGGCATTCCCCCGGGCGCCGCGCTGTTCGGATACAGCCATCTCTATGGCGGTATCCCTGGCGGCCAAGCGGATTACGTGAGGGTGCCCAAAGGTAACGTCGGCCCGTTCAAAGTGCCCACCGACCTGGCCGATGACAAGGTGCTGTTCCTCTCGGACATTCTGCCCACCGCTTGGCAGGCGGTCATCAATGCCGAGATTGGCCAGGGTTCATCGCTGGCGATCTATGGTGCCGGGCCGGTGGGCTTGCTAAGCGCCGCCTGTGCGCGAATGCTCGGGGCACAGACCATCTTCATGGTCGATGACAACGACTACCGCCTGGCCTACGCCCGCGAGGCTTACGGCGTCATACCGATCAATTTCGAGCAAGACGACGATCCCGCCGACAGCATCATCCGCCAGACACCAGGCATGCGCGGCGTCGATGCAGTGATTGATGCGGTCGGTTTCGAGGCAAAGGGCAGCACTGCCGAAACGGTGATGACGGCGCTGAAAATCGAAGGCAGCAGTGGCAAGGCGCTGCGCCAGAGCATTGCTGCAGTGCGTCGCGGCGGCGTTGTCAGTGTGCCGGGTGTGTACGCCGGCTTCATCCACGCCTTCATGTTCGGCGACGCCTTCGACAAAGGCCTCACGTTCAAGATGGGCCAGACCCACGTGCAGAAATACTTGCCTGAACTTCTTGAACACATCGAGGCGGGACGCCTGCAACCGGAACTCATCGTCACCCACCGCCTAGCACTCGAAGAAGCGGCCATGGGCTACAAGATGTTCGACCAGAAGCAGGACAACTGTCGCAAAGTCATCCTGGTGCCGGGCGCTGCACCGGGCACCTTGGGCCCTGACTACGTGTAGAGGAGACAAGATCATGAATGAGGTCGCCAGCTACTTCTGGATTGCCGTCGCGGCAATCCTTTTACTCATCGATCTGTGGGCCATTGTCAGCGTGTTCAGAAGCGACAAGTCAGATGCAGTCAAAGCGGCCTGGGCCCTGCTGATCGTCGCGCTACCGTTAATTGGCCTAGGTATCTGGGGCGTTGCTGGCCCGCGCGGTATCAAGCGCGGTACCGGGCCCACTTCCGACGAGCACAGCAAAGGCTGACATTTCCGAGCTCCACTTACAGGGGTTTCAATATGATCGATCAAGCGACAGGGATGAAATCAGGCGAACGCTATCGCGTGGAAAACGTGGAGCGCGCTCATCAGTTTCCAGGCTTCTTTCAAGACGGGAAGTATTATCTCGGCCCTGAACTTCTCACCGCCGTGGGCTGGCTCGAAGGTACACGCTTCATCTACGACAGCCTGGATGCTGAAGGTGAGCCCGTATTTCCAAACCGAGCGGCAGGCACGGTCGAAGGGCTGACGTTGACCCTGGTCGATGGCACCTCCCTTGAGCTCTCGCGGATCGAGGCCAGCGACCCCATTGCACCCCTTGACCCCAGCGCCTCGGCTACGAAACGAGAAGCGCCTGACCGTGGCGCTCCGCTCAGAGGGCCTCTGCGCGGCAAGGTCGTGGTCATCACCGGCGCATCCAGCGGCATAGGCCGAGCCGCCGCGCATGCCTTTGCGTGCAAAGGTGCTCGCCTTGTACTCGCCGCACGCGATGAAGAGGCGTTGTTCGACGTGCTGGATGAATGCACCGATTGCGGTACGGATGCCATAGCGATCACGACCGACGTCACCCACAGCGACCAGGTTCAAGCGCTTGCCGCTCAGGCCGCAGACTTTGGACAGGGACGGATCGATATCTGGGTCAACAATGCCGGGGTCGGCGCGGTCGGCAATTTCGAAGAAACGCCGTTGGAGGCGCACGAGCAGGTCATCCAGACTGACCTGATCGGTTACCTGCGAGGGGCCTACGTCGCCCTTCCCTTCTTCAAGGCACAGGGCAGCGGCATTCTGATCAACACGCTGTCGCTGGGCAGCTGGGTGGCACAGCCCTACGCCGCCGCGTACTCGGCGAGCAAGTTCGGCTTGCGCGGACTGACCGAGGCATTGCGGGGCGAATTGACTGAGTTTCCCAACATCCATGTGTGCGATATCTATCCAGCCGTCATGGACACACCAGGCTTCCGAGACGGCGGTAACTACACCGGGCATGCGCTGACACCGCCAGGCCCCGTATACGATCCCGAAATGGTGGCGAAGGCTATGGTGGCCTGCGCAATCTCGCCTCGTGCTCACACCACGGTTGGCGCTGCGGCGCGCCTCGCGCATTTGGCCAGCTACCTGATACCAGGCCTGCCTCTGTTGTCAGGAAGGCTGACGCGCTGGGGGATAAATCGCAGTCCCATAGCCGAAGCATCATCAGGCAACCTCTTTGAGCCTCCGAGTGGCAGGAGGGGTATCAACGGAGGTTGGAGGAAGCCAAAAGATAAAACGCCCCTGCTGATCGGCGCAGCGGCGCTGGGAATCCTTGTGGGTTTTACATTCACACATTCACGACGCAGGGATAGATAGAGAAAGTCTGCTTACAGAGGAATGAGCGTGGTTGCGAGATCACGTTCGATCCTACTCTGCTGACGAGCTTGTGGGATTAACCGGGCGATAGTCCTTCCCTGCTACCGCTCTCAGGTAAGCAGCGTCAGCCTCCAGACGAAGATCGCGCCATTCCTGCCAGGAGACAATTCCTCGACGATCCATCTCATCGGCCTGGCGGAGCAATTCCTCGTGATAGTCGTCCGGCGAGTCCATGCGCAATGCCCTGTCTTCAAGCACCCGATACCAAACTGCCAAACAATTGAGCTTCAGCAATTGGGCGGCGGAGAGGTTTTTCTCGAACGTTCGCATCAGGAGGCCTCACACGCTGATGAAGGGTTGAGTCACGAAGATTGCAGAGGTTCAGCAGAGCGGTGCCAGCGGCATGGATGCGTCCAGAGGGTCGCCCCCGCTATAGATACGCTCACGGATGCGAATTGATGGCACTGACTCAAGTTGGAGTGAATTTCTTGAACGCTGGCGATGTCGTAGTGATGGCGCGCTGCTACGTCTTGCTGGATGAAAGCAAGCAGACCTGGATGTCCCTCCCTTCCTGCAGCCGCATGTCCGAGTACCCGTATGAAAGAGCTGCTTCCCGCTGCGAAGATAATTCGCCCAACTGTTCTCATCGTTGAGGACGAACCCATGATTCGAGAGCTTTTGACCCTGTACCTGGAAGAATGGGGGGCCATGGTGACAGCGGTGGCGACTGCCGATGACGGCAATGAGGCGTTGAGGAAGCAAGATTGGACGCTGCTGATAACGGATGTACAAACGCCTGGTTTACTCAATGGGGTTGATCTTGCCTGGATGGCAAGCCAGCAAAAACCTCAGACGCGCATCATTGTCATGAGCGGATACTACGAATTTGCAGGGAGAGTGTTGCCGCCAGGTGCGGAGTTCCTTCCTAAGCCGTGGCCAATAACCCAGCTCCAGGAACTGCTCTGCGCTCAGCTTAACCACGCCGACGGGGCTGGAAGGTCGACGTCTGCCAAGCTTGATCCTTTCCAAACGTTCGCGAACAAAGCTTAAGGACGCCACACACGCCTGCACCGGTTCTTTCGCGCAACCCGTCGGCCTCGGCTAAAACCCACGGAGTAAACACCCCGCGCCCCGACGTCCGAGTTGAACACAGA
The DNA here is from genome assembly GCF_021602465.1 of Pseudomonas urethralis. NCBI lineage: Bacteria > Pseudomonadati > Pseudomonadota > Gammaproteobacteria > Pseudomonadales > Pseudomonadaceae > Pseudomonas > Pseudomonas urethralis. The sequence goes on along the minus strand of NZ_BQIJ01000017.1, from coordinate 71,938 downwards.
CTTTCCTGTGTGACGACATGAGGTGAAAGATCATGGCTAACAACCAAACCAATCGTGGCCATCAAGGTGGCACTGCTCAGAACAATCCTGGCAATTTTGCCAATGATCACGAGAAGGCGTCGGAGGCAGGTCGCAAAGGCGGGCAGAGTTCAGGCGGCAATTTTGCCAACGACCGTGAGCGTGCCTCCGAAGCGGGCCGTAAAGGCGGGCAAAACAGCCACGGCGGCGGTCGCGGTAGCGAAAACCGCTAACTGGCGGTGATCCAGTGCCAGGGCAATAGCTGCCCTGGCACTTTTCTCCTGAACGGCCATCAGGAAACCCTTTCCTTCCACGCTTCGTATCTGGCAAGAAGCGGCTGGACACTCAACCCATGCAGCAGAATACTCAACGCCACCACTGACAGCACCAGGTTGATGCTCTGCGCGGCCAACGTGGGAAGCAGCCCATGATTGAGGGCATAGAACAGGTAGTAGAAGCTACCGATACCTCGGATACCAAACCACCCCAAAAGCCCACGCTGGCGGATATCCAGCACTCCCCGAGCCGGAAACAGCAGGATACTGATGGGGCGAATGACAAAAAACAAAGCGCCGGCCACCAGCACTGCCCGCCAGTCCCAATGCTCAATGAGCACTACCCCGAGCAGGGTCACCAGAAACACTTCCATTGCCCGTTCGATCAGGCTACCGAAAGCCAGCATGTCACCCAACATGATCCCCGCTGCTACCTGCGAGTCGTCGAGCCCTTTCAAATCGCCTTTGACGGCTAGCTCCGGCGCCACGTGCTGGTGACCCACCACAGGCTGTACCAGATGTTCAGCAGCCGGTTCTTCTGGGCTATTGGCGGTCTGCACCTCCGCCTGCCGTAAACCGAGGCCCGCAGCGAACACCGCGAGGAACCCATAGGCCTGTATCGACTCGGCGCTCACGTATGCCAACGCAATCAGGGCAAGGGCCAGATAGTCATTGGGCGAGACGGTGCTGTCGTCGTTGCGCAGACGCAAGAACAGCGTGAGCTTGCCCAGGCCGCGCCCCATCCAGTAGCCAAGCAACAGGCCTGCGATTACTGCCCACAGCATGTCCTTGAACAACCAGTCACTGAACCAGGCCTGGCCATTGTCCTGTTGCAGGAACAGTCCAAGCATGACGAAGGGAAACGCCACGCCGTCGTTAAGCCCTGCCTCACCCGACAAGATGAAACGGACAAGATCATCGTCTTGGGCATCAACCACCTGCACCAGAGTTGCGAGCACGGGGTCAGTGGGTGCGAGGATCGCCCCGATTAGTAGCGAGACTCCCCACCCCAAGTTCAGGCCGTGATGCAGCACCAGCGTTACCCCACCGATGCAGATCAACATCACTGGCCCTGCTAGAAAAAAGGCGCTGCACCAACGGCGGTTGTGCAAGGGCAGGCGCAATTTCAAACCACTGAAGAACAGCGAAAACAACACCGCGACTTCTGTAAGGTGCTCCATCCATCCGCTCGACTTGCTCACGTCCAGCTGAAGAAAACCTAGCCCCGATGTACCCAGGCCGATACCCAGGGCAAGGCACACTACAGACGAGGTCACAGGGATCCAGCGCAGGTAGGAGGATGAGAGTGCGAGCAGCAGCAAGACTGCGCCCAGCGTGGCGAACCAGACGATGAAGGTCATCTGCGCAGAAGCCTTGGGAAAGTTTTCGAGTATTTTTTTGACTTTCCGGCACGCCACGTCGTTCCGCTGCGCTTAGTGGGTTCACCCAATACCTGAGGTAAATGTAAAAAAAGATTTCAGCGCTCCGCTGCGGTCAAACCCTATGGATCGCAATGGAGATGACGTCATGAAATTCGCCCAGTTCTGCCAATGGCTCGCCAACCACGCCGGTAAACCGAGCACCTTTTTGATCGCCGTGGTGTTGATCGCCATGTGGGCTGCATCTGGGCCCTGGTTTCACTACAACGATACCTGGCAACTTATCGTCAACACGTCGACCACCATCATCACATTCCTGATGGTTTTCCTGATTCAGAACACCCAGAACCGGGATAACGACATCATCCACGTGAAGCTCGACGAACTGATCCGCGCTACGAAATCTGCGGAGCAGTCGGTATTGGATCTCGAAGCGCTCGATAACCGGGAAATCCATAAACTTCGCAAGGAATATCAGGCGATGGGCAGCGAATGTGATCCCCACCATCAGGCGCCTGCTGAGCATCACACGGACGATGGTGCTCGGGATAACCTGCAGCGCTAGAGTCCTTGTTGGTCGAGCGGCGGGAGAGTTGAAGGTAAATTTGCAGGGTGAAGCGCCTGGCTAATAGCTTGAGCGAGCTCGTCTATCGACCACGGTTTGAAGAGGTAGGTAACGGGTGGCGTCACCTGAGAAGCATCAAGCTGGTAGCCAGAAGTCAGAATGGCGGGTAGTCCAGGCCACCTTTCGTGTGCCATGGAGATGAACTCCATACCTTTGATGCTTCCCGGAACACCATGGTCGACAACGATCAACGAGCAGTCGCTCTTAAGTCCCATCAAGTGAATCAAGGCATCTTCTGAGTTATCGAACGCATCGCAGGTGGCGCCCAACTCGATCAGGATGTCCACCAACAGGGTCTGAAGCGTTGGATCGTCTTCTACCACAATTACCGTCTTACCTGACAGCGACAAACCCTCGATGTCGAGCTTCATCACCTGCTCCAGTCCATGGTTAGATTTTCGAGTGTTTCACTCATCCGGACATGCGTCGATGGGGGCTAAAGGCCACCCATGCTCAATGGCCTTCCAACTTCGTCAAATGGGCCAAGCCTTCACGCATGAAAATCTCCACGGTCTTTGGGCCTACGCCCTCGAAACTCAGTAGCCAGCGCTTGAATCCCTCAGCATTTGATTCTTCCTGCAGTGCCTCAAGTTGAGCAGCAAGTTCCACTTCTACCTTGTTGCCAAGATCATGCAGTCGTCGGGCAGTGGATTCATCGTAGCGCGCATAGCCGGCCTGCCCGAGCAGTCTGACCAGTGTGGAATGAGAAGTCTGGGCAAGCTTAATCGGCGTACCCAGGCCCTGCTGATCGACAAGCATCCGGTACGCCTGCACTGCTACGGTGGCGCGGATGCGCTTCCCCATGAGAAAGCTGGCCAACAACCATCTGAACACGCCAAGGGCATCCGTGACCTCAATGCCGAGGTCACAGGCAGTTATAGTCTTCAACCTTTACTACGGCGCGGATCAGCAGATCGTGGGTAGGTGCGTTCCTCTTCGATAGTGCCATCCGCTTTATGGATCTTCACCGACGCCGTCTTGCCATCAAAGAAATCCGCAATGGCGCTGACGAGCTCGTGCTTCGTCGACGCTCGTTTGGAGGCGCATTCAGCACCGGCTTCCTTCAATTCCCATCCTTCTGATGTCGGGCTGAGGTGGTAATTGTCCATCGTGTGCTCCTCTTGGTTAAATGGCTTCGCCGTCATCCTGGATGTCTTCCTCTGCCTCGGCTGCCTCCGTTGCATCAGCGTCATTGAGTGGCGGCGACGTGGGCTTTTCCGGATCGTTAATGAAGGGCACGTCGCTTGGCCCTTTTTCTTCGGAGCCTTCGGTTTTCGGCTGCATGGCAATACCTCAAAGCAGATGGATCGGGGCGCCGGGCTTCAAGTACCTTCAGCAACCCCCGAGAATTTTTTGACATCGATAGGTTGCGCTACGAATTCAGGGCCATCGCCGGCGAGCCGCCACTTCACCTTAGCGATGCCATAGCGCTCGGCCATCGGTCGACTGACCAACTTGATTTTCTGCTGACTGAATCTTGGGATGATGCCAACGCCGGCATCGCAACTGGCCCAGTGCCAAGCCACGGCGTTGTCCATTTTCTCCAAGCGGATGATGAACGTCCGATGGTCACCGTGCAGGTCATACTCGATTACGTACAATTGAAGTGCTGGCACAAGATCCGCTCCCTAGTTCATACGCTATTGAGCAAGCCGTAGAAGAGATAATTCCATTGGATTGCCAGGGGGCATGCACATCGCTCATGGATGGAAAATGTGCCAACTGCGTAAATTCAACGCGGTTCGTGAATCGGGCACCCATTGTGCGTAGCGCGAAACTGCGCTGACATTTCGTATGAGGGCCTGCGCACCCGCATGATGCCTCCCAGGGGACGATGCGCAGCCAACCCATGCCAGGGGCTGAATGCCATGCCATCATCGATGTCGCGTACCTTTTCATCATCCCAGGCGGCCTGCGGTTCGACCTCTACCCTGGCAACTGTCACGTAGGGGCTCAACGCTTCCGACCATTTCACTGATGCGTCCTCGATGGGCATCTTCTCGATGTCAGTGGCCAGCTGCACACGCAGCTCCCAGATGCCGCCGTTCTGCCTGAAAAACGCCTCTACGGCATGGCGAAGCCCGTCCGGGTCGCCCTTCAGCTCCACTTTGAGATCAGTCAACTCGGTTAGCGAGGGCGACACAGGAACAATGGCCAGCTTGGCGTAATAAGGGCCGTAGAGGATCGGCACCACCGTGGTGAAGGTCTCGCCCAGAATATGCGTCTGGGGATGGCCACCGAGGCTCTTCAGCGTAGCGCTTTCGCCGCCCACCGATTCGACCAGCGATTCCACTCCCCGCAGTGCGGCTGACAGTGCCTTCTTCATGCCTGGTGCCTTGTCCGTCGTCTTCGCGAGCATCTTCAGCGTTTTCAGGAACGCCTTGGGCGTTGCCGAGGTGAAGGCTTTGGCATTCTCGGTGACGAAGTCCTGGGTCACCTGCCCCTCACTGCCAGGTAGGCGGGAGCCTTCGACACCCACGATCTTCAGTGCCAAGCCCCTCGGGGTCGATACCTTGTCATCGAGCACATCCCCTGGGTTGGTGGAAAACCGCAGAAAGGCCGGCAGCGTAGCGGGCTTGGCAAAGGCACCTTGTGCCAGTTCCGCTGGCAGTCCTTCGAGGATGGTCACTTTCCCGCGCAGCAATCCGTGTCCCTTGGCATGGACACTGCGGTTGGCGTGGCCGTTGTCCTTGAACGTGGTTTCCATGATCTGCCGTAGGGTTTCAGCCAGCTCCCTGCTCGTCTCGGCTTCGTCATCCGGAATTTGCTCGAAAGAGGGCTGGAAGCGCAGCGGCATAATTGCAACGGGTGTATCCGGTTGGTTATTCATCAGGATTCTCCGGCTGCCTCAAGGGCACTGATTGGCGTTAACGCATGCTTGCGCTCTATTTGGCGAGGTCAGTTTTCAGGCGCTGACCCGCATAGGCCTGTGCGTCCTCAGCCTTCTTCACGACGGCGGCAGTGCCGAAGAACTCGTGCGTCACGCCGTCGTAGACTTTGCGATCTACCGCCACACCTGCTGTGCGTAGCGCCTGCTCCAACTGGGCGCCATCGTCGCGCAGCGGATCGATTTCCGCGTTGATGATGGTCACCGGAGGCAAGCCATGCAGGTCAGCCTTGACGAGGTTGATACGTGGATCCTGGACATCGGCAGGCGAACTGGTGACTTGGCCGATGAACCACAGCATCATCGGACGATTCAGCGGCATGGCATCGGCGTACTTGAGGTAGGAAGCGGTATCGGTGCTCGACTGCGCAACCGGATACACCGAAAGGACGTGTTTCGGTGCTGTCAGGCCAGCATCTCGGGCGCCCATTGCAGTAGCGACGGCGAGGTTGCCGCCTGCGCTTTCGCCGGCCAATGCCAGGCGCTCTGGATCCCCGCCAACGGAGGCGGCGTTTCTTGCCAGCCAACGGTAAGCCGCCAGGGCATCGTCATGCGCAGCGGGGAATTTGTGCTCAGGAGCCAAGCGGTAATCGACCGATACCACCACGGCATCGGCTTGCTTGGCCAACCCGCGTGCGCCGCCATCGTAAACTTTCCGATCTGCTATCACCCAACCGCCGCCGTGGAAGAACAGCACCGCTGGGTGAGGGCCATTGCCTGGCGGCGTATACACCGTGGCCGGCATGGAGCCTGACGGGCTGGGTATCGAGATTTCCCGCGTGGTGACGCCGGGCACCAATGACTCGGGGCTCGAACTGCGTTTCTGATCTTCCAGCACGCCCTTCACAGCATCGGCCATGGTCGGCTGCTGACGGGCCTCCTGAGGCGTGGTCTTCTCGATGGCCTTGGCATCGAAGCTAGCAAACTTGTTCAGCAGCTTCTGCATGTCGGAATCCGTGCGCAAAAGACTTTTGGTGCCACTCACAGCAAGCTCGGAGACCGAGCGCTTTTCAGGATCGCGGGCGCACCCGCCCAGCGCTATCGAGACCCCCAAGACCGAAACCGCAGCCACCCAATGGCACTTTTGCATAGGACACTCCCAAGGCGAGGGCGAAGGTTTCTTCGCCTGTCTTAAGCTCAGGGCGCCCTACTCCAATGGCGTTCAGCCAGTTCTTGAAATGTCGGACAGATGGGCATCCAGCATGAATTCGACCAGTGTTGCGGCGCAGGCCGTAATCCCCTCCAGAAGCACCATTTCGAAGCCATGGGTATTCTCGGTCGGTATAGCAATGCAACCAGCCCGGGCATCGATCCCGGCGCTCATCACCGCGCTTGCATCGGATGCAAAATCGACGAGCAATGCCGACTGGGGCTTAAAGCCGGCCTTTAGGCCAGCGGCGATCAGGCCCTGCACCACGGTGCGGCTGTAGTATCCCTTCTGGTCGCCGGTATTGATGATCGGGTTGGCCGAAAGCTCCGTGCCATATTCCTCAAGTACAGGGCCGACCTCGACAGCGATTGTAGTGTCGCCGGGCAGTCGGGAAGCTGCGTACATGGCGCCGGCATTCGACTCTTCCTCCAGCGTCGTAAGCACGAACCAAACGTCCTGCTTCAGTTTTTCTCGCCGTTCACTCAGCAGCTTCGCACAGAGAATGACAGCGCTCAGCGGAGCTCGGTCGTCGAGGAAGTGAGCGGCAATACAGTCATGTACCTTGAAGGGCTTACGCCAGTGCTGACTGAGCACGACTCGAGTACCAGGCCGAACGCCAAGTTGCTGGAGATCCGACTGGCTCTTGCGCGTGACGATATAGACATCTTTCCACTGAACATTTCCTGCCAGCACGTCTCTTCCATTCGAAGTACGACCGCTGTTGTGCATGGAACCGTAGGACAAAACACCCGGCAGGATGTGTTCATCGCCCAGGATATCGACAGGGCAGACACCGAAGCTTATCGGTTGCGAACCACCTAGAGCGAGCACCTCCAGGGTGCCGTTCTCCAGCACATTTTTGACGATCATCGCGATCTCATCGAGGTGGGCCATAACGCGTATGGCTGCCTCTGGGCTACCAGTGCGGCCCCCACGAATCACCCCCACCACATTGCCAGCAGGGTCGATGTGCGTGTCATCACAGAATAGGCGCAGCTCGCGCAGACAAATGGCCCGTACTTCATCTTCTTGTCCGCCCGGCCCTCGGGCGTTGAGGAGCTCGGTCAGTAATGCCTCAGTCGTCAAAACGTTACCTCCATGTTTGCACGCAAACGTGTTCAGGCCAGTTGGATGTAAACCGAGTAGCTACCCAATAACACCCAGAACACCAGAAAGATCCACGGCGTCCGTAGCGAGAACAGCAATGACTTTCGATGCCCTGCACGCGAGGTTTCCGCCTCACAGAACAGCGGCGACTCGTCGTAAGCCAACCCCATCAATGGCTCGCTGCGCAGCAGGTGGCTCTGCTTGAACTGCCAGTGATCGATGATGTTGTACGCCGCCCGGATGCCAGGCCAGGCGTTGAGCGAACTCAGTACCCCGAGCAAGGCGAGGAACGCGGGCACGATGAGGGTGAACATCTCGCCCCACCCTTGATTGAGGTTTCCCATGGATGAGACGAAAGCGATGACCAGGAATGACTGCGCCGCCAGGTAGGCATCCGTACGGTTGGCCAGGATGCTGGTTTCGTACTGGATCTCACGCCGGTAAAAATCCAGACGCTCCTTGGGAGAGCCAAACATCCTGGCATTGTGCTCGCTGATCTCGTGCTCAGGGGTCGCTGGGGTAATGATTCGAGACACTCGCTACTCCGGGAATTGGGCTCCGAGCGAAGAGATGAGACTGGAGCTGAGTCCAGTAGAACAGGCGATGGGGCATGGAATTCAATTGGATTGATATTCCGCACCGCTCGTCGTACCAACCGCAGATTGAAACCAATACGCGCAGGCCAGGCTTTTCGAACCGGTATGAACGTTCTCAACTGCAGGAGCTTCTACCATGCGCGACTTCCCTACCCCACCCTTCCCTTCGCAGCCTCAAAATGTCCCCGGCTCACAACGCAAGATGGAGCCTTACCCGGATTGTGGTGAGCAGTCGTATACCGGCCACAATCGACTCGAAGGCAAGATTGCCCTTATCACCGGAGCAGACAGCGGCATCGGGCGGGCAGTGGCGATTGCCTATGCCCGTGAAGGCGCCGACGTCGCTATCGCTTATCTGAATGAGCATGACGACGCGCAAGAAACCGCGCGCTGGGTTGAGTCCGCAGGCCGTCAATGCCTGTTGTTGCCCGGAGACCTGGCGCAGAAACAGCACTGCTACGACATCGTCGAAAAGACCGTCAGCCAGTTCGGGCGTATCGACATCCTGGTCAACAACGCGGCGTTCCAGATGTCCCACGAGACCTTGGAAGAGATCGACGATGATGAATGGGTGAAAACCTTCGATACCAACATCACCGCCATCTTCCGGATTTGCCAGGCGGCCCTGCCTTCCATGCCCAAGGGCAGTTCGATCATCAATACGAGCTCGGTCAATTCCGACGATCCATCCCCCAGCCTGCTGGCCTACGCCACGACCAAGGGGGCCATTGCCAACTTCACTGCTGGCCTGGCTCAGCTGCTAGGCAAGAAAGGCATTCGGGTCAACAGCGTCGCGCCAGGCCCTATCTGGACGCCTTTGATTCCGGCAACCATGCCGGACGAGGCCGTCAAGAACTTTGGTTCCAGCTACCCGATGGGGCGCCCGGGGCAGCCGGTCGAAGTCGCGCCGATCTACGTGCTGCTGGGCTCCGACGAGGCCAGCTACATCAGTGGCTCACGTTACGCAGTGACTGGGGGTAAACCGATCCTTTAGCGAAAAGAGGCTCGCCGAGTTGGCGAGCCTCAAACCCTTTTCGTGGGCAGTTTCAGGGTTTTTGCTGATCGTGATCACGGGCCGTTTTTTGCGCTGTCGAGTCATGTGATGTACCGGTGGATCCATCCGGACGATGAGCATCGTTGTCTCGCTCCTCTTCCCCATGCGGCCTTGTCTGCGCACCTTCTTTTTGCCTGTCGCTCACTTTCTGCATGTTGCTCTCCTCCCATTGCCTTTGAACAAGGGAAGCCAATCCACGGGGCAAAGTTCAGGTCAGTGACACTTCAGGAGATGGGCGGGCAACAGGGGCGATGAACCAATTACCCCAGGCTCGCGTCCACCGCAAAACAAGCGAGTCGATTCTGGAATGGAAAACGACCCTGTACTGGCCGCCCTCGGCTATCTCAAAAACAACAAACTGATTTTGACCACCGCAGAATCGTGCACTGCGGGCTGCATGGTGGCTTTGTTGGCCGCGGTACCGGGTACAGGAGAGGTGCTGGAAAGCGGCTACGTCGTCTACTCACCCAGCGCCAAGAAACGCCTGCTGGGGGTCAGCGCCGAAACCATCGAACGATACGGCCTGACCAGCGAAGCAGTAGCTTGGGAAATGGCCTTGGGCGCCTTGAGAGACAGCGATGCAAATGTTGTGATCGCCACCACCGGGGTAGCCGGGCCGGCGCCCGAATCCGGGATACCACCGGGGACGATGTGCTTTGCGTGGGCTTTCGCCGGCGAGCCAAATGCCGTTTTCACGCGCACTCAACGTTTCTTCGGCGAGCGGTCTGAGGTCATGCGCCAAGGTGCCCTGTTCGGGTTGACCCGGCTTTCCTACTATCACCAGCGCTGGTTACGCGGTGAGCGCGCCTGAGGGCTGTGGTCATGTCGGAAGATGAATTGGTATCCAGACGTCACCCTGTTCAAGAAAATATGCCGATGCAGCAGCGCGTCTGGCGCTTCGAGCGCGTGGGGTGGTACGTGCTCGTGGCCATCGTATTGCTTGCCTTGGCAGGCCTCTTCGGTAATGGCCCGCTGAGCGATGCCGAGGTGGTGAGCCAGGATGGCCGGGTACGGGTCGAGTACCAGCGCCTCAGCCGAAGTGGCACGACAGACAGCCTTTTCATCACCGTTCAGGGTATCTCCGGTCAGCCGGTGGAGGTGCAACTTGAGGGATCGTTGCTTCGTAACGCCAGTATCGAGACGTTGCAACCGCAGCCGCAACTGTCGATGTCCCATGGCCAGGCCATGCTGTTCCAACTGGGTACTGGGCAAGATGGCTTGGCCACCTTGTACCTGACCCTTAGAAGTGATCACGTGGGCACTCTGGAGGGTAGCGTCAGGGCTGGCCCCCAAAGCGCCGTTCACTTTTCCACATTTCTTTACCCCTAGGAGTGCGTCATGGATTCGATCCTCCGCGCAGCCGGGATGTACGTCGCCCTCATGCTGCTGTTTCGCGTAGCCGGGCGGCGCTCACTGGCCGACCTGACGACTTTCGACTTCGTCTTGCTACTGATCATTGGGGAAGCCACCCAGCAGGCACTTCTGGGCGAGGATTTTTCATTCACCAATGCCATGCTGGTGATTGCCACGCTGATCGTTTTGGACGTCGGCCTTTCGCTCGCGAAGCTCAACTCCAAGCCCTTGGCCAGGTTTCTGGATGGGCACGCTACCCTGGTTGTTGAGAATGGACGTTTTCTGCATCACCGCATGCGTCGGGCACGCCTCACGGAGGACGATATCCTTGAGTCAGCGCGGGACAGCCAAGGCATCGAGAACATAGAGCATGTCAAGTTCGCCATCGTCGAACGCAATGGAAAGATTTCGATCATTCCTGCTGAGTGAGACACCAGGTAGCCAGTGGTAGAGCCCAGGCCCGATTAAAGTGCCAATATCGCCTGGCTATGGTCGATGGTAGGGATGGGCATCAATTCGCGCCGAGATACCAGCCAGGCCCGCATCCGCTCGGTATCAAAAATCTGACCCTCTTCCATCATCACCAGAATGAGCGCCTGGGACATTCGGTAACAGCCGCATTGAGAACAGTGTCGCTCTTCCCAGCCACTGGTGCATTCGACGGACTCAGCTTGCCCCGCGCAAATCAGACAACTCATGTAAGCCCCCTTTTGTTCTTGTTCCCTGCAGGGTAAATGCGAGGGGACGAAGCGCCCTTTTGTCTCGCTTTACATGAGATATCCATGCCAATCCTAAATTCCCTCTATTTGGGCGGCGCTCACACAAGACGAACCAGACGCCAGATAGCCCTGTCGGAATCAGAACACGTGATCTCGAAGGCATACCGATGGAAAGAGAACCGGTAGAAGCTCAACAGGGTGCACCTCAGCGTGATGAGGGTGGATGGTTGCCCCTGGAGCAGTATGGTGCGCTCGGCGATGGGCGCTCTGTGGCACTGATTGGTCTGGACGGTTCCATCGACTGGTGGTGTGTGCCGCACATGGATTCACCTCCCCTATTCGACAAGCTGCTGGCCCCTCAGACTGGAGGCTTCTTTTCCATTACCCCTAGCGAGGCATTCGTTGCTGAGCGCCGCTACCTGGCAGACAGCAACGTCCTTGAGACAATCTTCATTACCAGTCAGGGTCGTGCCCGGCTGACGGAATCCTTGAACAGTGGCCCTGCTGGACGCCTGCCTTGGGCCGAACTCGCCAGACGCATCGAAGGTATCGAAGGTAAGGTCGACTTCGACATCGCCATCGACTTCGGAACCCAAGCCGACACGGTAAGCCCCTACGTGGCGCCGAATGACAATGCCTGCGTTTTTCATGCGGGCCGATTACTCGGCATGTTCTTGCACGACCATCAGGTGCACATCGAACGCGAGGATGACATGGGCGTGCGTGCTGTCCTTAGCCTTGCAGCAGGACAACGCTCAGTGGTCGCAATCATCGCAGGACGAGATGAGCCGCTGGTGCTACCGCCATTGGCCCTGATCGATGAACGCATCGACGGCTCGCATCGGGAGTGGTGCCAATGGTCGAAGGGGCTGGTCTACGACGGCCCGTACCAGACCCAGGTCATCCGAAATGCGCTGGCCCTCAAGCTGCTGCTGTCCTCTCCAAGTGGCTCGATCATGGCGGCAGCGACCTCATCCCTTCCCGAACGGATTGGCGGCAGCAAAAACTACGATTACCGCTTCGCCTGGATACGCGACGCTGGCTACACCATCGAAGCATTTCTGGGCATCGGCGCGCAGCCAGAAGCCAAAGCTGCATTCACTTGGCTACTGCGCCGGTTGGATGAACATGGGCCACGGGTGTTTTATACCCTGGACGGTGCAATCGGTGATTGCGTGCGCCCTGTCGATCTACCTGGTTACAAAAACTCGCCTCCAGTGGTTGGCAACGACGCGCGCGACCAACTGCAGCATGGCGTGTTCGGCGACATTTTCGAAACCGCCCGTTGCTTCATCGACAGCGGCAACATTCTTGATTCCCCGAGCGCCATGCTCCTCTCAGGCCTTGCCGACCAATGCGCAGACTGTTGGCGTCAGCAGGACGCCGGTATCTGGGAGTTGCCGGAAAAACAGCATTACACGATGTCTAAAATCAGCTGTTGGCAAGCCTTGAGCCGGGCCATCGAATTGGCCGATGGCGGTCACCTTCCCACTACATGCCGGGAACGCTGGGATCGCGAGCGACAGCGCATCCAGCAATGGATCGAGGCGCACTGCTGGAGCGAAGAGCGTCAGGCATACCTGTTCTATCCAGGCAGCGACCGACTGGACGCTTCACTGGCACTGGCCGTCAGGTTCGGTTACCCCAGCCAGGAACGTCTACGCAGCACGCTGGAAGCCATTGATCATGATCTGGGGGCGGGCGCTTTCCATTATCGCTACACCGATGCACAGGAAGAGGAAGGTTGCTTCCTGGCCTGCACATTTTGGCTTATCGAAGCCTGGGCCATTCTGGATAACCAGGATCGCGCCGAAGCCGCCTATGCAGACGCTTTGCAAGGGCTGTCACACGGTGTAGGCATCTACTCGGAGATGATCGATCCGCAGACTGGACAATATCTGGGAAACCTTCCGCAGGGCCTGACTCACCTGGCAGCCCTCAAGGCCGCAATGGCCATCGGGGGCTGCCATCCCGAACGATGACGCCAGACATCATCTGCGTTGAACCGTCTCGCTTGGCGGCCACTCAACCACAGGCAAGTTCTCCATTCTTTCAATCCGTGATGAGGTAACGCCATGAACGCTATCGACTTACTGATTCAAGACCACAAGTTGGTAAAGAAGCTGCTCGAAGAGCTGTCGACCACCACCGAGCGAGCAGTGAAAAAACGGGCCGATCTACTCCACAGGATCGAGCAGGAGCTGCAGATTCACACCGCGCTCGAAGAAGAAATACTCTATCCGGCCATCAAGGAAGCGGGTGGCAAGGAAGAAGCGAAGATGTACTACGAGGCCAAGGAAGAACACCGGACTGTTGACTCCCTCGTCCTACCCGACCTCCTGCATACCGAAACCGGCACCGTCGAATTCGCCGGGCGGGTCAAGGTCATGAAAGAGTTGTTGGAGCATCACATCGAGGAAGAAGAAGGCGAGCTGTTCCCCACGGCGAAGAAGCTGCTCAGCAAGGACATCCTTGAGGAGCTGGGGCGAACCATGGAAATGCAGAAAAAGATGCTCAAGGGCGAGCAGCGAGCGGCTTAGTCAAGCGATCACCTGCCAGCGCTCAGAACGCTGGCAGGTGATTAGTTTCAGATATCCCATCATCAGTTGGAAAGTTTCATGGAATATTGGATCGGGTTACTTGAATGGCCTGCCATGGTGATGACCGTACTGGCAGCCTGGTGCATCGGTTCGCGCCGTCCGGGTAGAAGGAAGATAGGATTCTGCTGTTTCATCGCAAGCAACGTGCTGTGGGCTGTGTGGGGCTGGCAAGCACAAGCCTGGGCTCTGATCATCCTGCAGTTTTGCCTTTGCGCCATGAATCTGCGAGGGTGGCGGAAGAACACACAACTGGAAGTTGCCGGGTGATAATGCCCTGACAAGCCGGTGAGGCTAGCTTCTAAAGCATGCAGGTCTCCCTTCTCGCCAAGCTTCCTTCCCTGGAAGCAGTGAGAGCGGATCACGCAGCAGGCTTGAGCACCACTTTCGTCCAACCATCATCCCGCGCATCGAAATGCTTGTAGGCATCTGGGCCTTCGGCCAATTTCAAACGATGGGAAATGATCTGCGAGGGCTTGGCGCGCCCATGATGGATGAGCTCTGCCAGGCGGCGATTGTAGGCCTTCACATTCGCCTGGCCTGTCCGGATCTGTTGGCCCTTGAACCAGAACGCACCGAAGTCGAAGGCCATCTTGCCCTCCTTCGCCAGTTCGTTTTTCGCTCCAGGATCTTCTGGCACGAATACACCAACCACGCCGATGCCGCCAGTGGCCTTGGTTGAAGCGACCAGGTTGTTCATGGTGAGGTAGTTCGCTTCATGGCCATGCTTGTCGCAGCACTGGTAGCCCACGCACTCACATCCCCGGTCGGTGCCTTTGCCATGGGTCAGGTTCATGATCTCTTCCACGGCCTTCTGCTCGACTGCGTTGATTGGGGTTGCCCCCAGCTGCGCGGCAAGTTGCAGACGATCCGGTTGGTTGTCGATGACGAACACCTGAGATGCACCTTTGATGATTGCCGAATGGGCGGCCATCAGGCCGACAGGCCCTGCGCCGTAAATCGCAATGCTTTCACCCGGTAGCAAACCGGCAAGCTCTGTTGCATGCCAACCTGTAGGGAAGATATCCGAGAGCATGACGTAGTCATCCTCACGCTCTTGGGCATCTTCCGGTAGTACCAGGCAGTTGAAATCCGCATAGGGCACGCGCAGCAATTCGGCCTGCCCGCCCTGATACGGGCCCATCTCGGCAAAACCGTAAGCGGCGCCCGCAGCACCAGGATTCGCTGTAAGGCAGAACCCAGTGAGGCCTTTTTCACAGTTCTCACAGAATCCGCAGCCAATATTGAAGGGTAAGCAGACACGGTCACCGACTTTGACCCTGTCGACCCCTGCCCCCACCTCGATCACCTCACCGAGATTTTCGTGACCAAACACTCTCCCGGCTTCAAACGAGGTGCGGCCCTCGTACATGTGCAAATCAGAACCGCAGATGTTGGTCGTGGTAATGCGTACCAGCACGTCCGTAGACTTTTCAATTTTTGCGTCTGGTACATCCTTGACCGCGACGTCACGTGGGCCGTTGTACACGATGGCTTTCATGCTGAACTCCCAAAGTCAGGGGCGACGGAAATGCGCCCTACCTTTTTCAGGTAATCGCTGAGCCTCAGGTGTTCACCACAGTCTGTCGCAGCTCGGATCGGTGGTACTAATCATCGTTGCTCTATGATTTCGCGTCCTTGTATGTAGCGAATGAGGGAGACCTAATGAGGAGGCAAGGATGCGACATCGTGGAGCGGTATTTTGGGCTTGTGCAGATCCAGCTCTGCAGCTCCATTCCCATGTGGAGGAACTAGATGACGGAGCCAAGCTCGATGTTCAGGTTCGGCTTTCCCGCACAGGGGACACCCAGTTGTTCATCGGGATCTACGAGCGCTCGGGCTTGGCTAGGATTGAGGAAGCCTATGCAAAAAGGCCTGGTGAATACGTAACTAGGGCCATGGCGTGGGGCGCTGGCCGGGGTCGTGCCCTGGCTCTATCCGCCCAAGAACCGAAGCAGCACGTGGGGTAGGAGGACGAGACAATGGCTGATCAGCTAGCCCAGTTGGACGCTGAAGATCGCGTTCCTAGATCAGGTAGCTGCCGAACTGGAGCGCCAGGTTGGGCCCAGCCCTGTCACTCGAACTTTGGTCATCGCCTGGCTCACCGAGTGGGTGAAGAAATCGGGCGAATTGAAACCCGATTCCCCACAACTGCCTCAATCTCTCAAAGCGGCTTATGTCACCTGGACTCATCAAGCCGTGGATCGCTGAGAGGAAATTGCTACCCACGGCTTCCAGCTGCTTGTTCAAGCAAGCCGTTGCGAAGGCTGGTTGCGCTCGGTAGCGAGGCACCTCGCACGTCCCCCCCAGACCAAGGCACGCGTCATCGACTCTCCTGGACGCGTGTCGAAGGCTTCTTCATGCAGTGCCATACCGCTGCCGGCATACACGCCTATGAACAATTTGCGTGCTGCCTGTTCGCGACAACCGCACACCCTCCGCGCCGCCAAAACAACACCAAGGAGATGGCGGGCATGAAGATCGATATCCAGGTCGACGAACACGGATCAGGCTGCAAAATGATCATTGACGGCCATCCAGTTTCGTTCGCGAATGCAGTTGAAGCTGAGGCCTATGTTGCCCGGCTGCAAGAGCGGCTGCAGGCTGCTCAACATGCCTTCGTAACATCTGCAGAAACTTCAGCTTGAGCAGCATCCGAACCAAATCTATAACGACGGACACCATCTGTAACCTCCCCTCAGGTGAGCGCTGGGCTGGAAGCCATCGGCAGTTGTCGGGCACTTGCGGCGCGGCAGGGAGGTGCGACGCGCCGCAACTGATTCCATCAGCCGGCAGGCTTGGTCAGATAGCTCAAAAAGCGATGATGTGGATCGAGCTGCGAGCGTATCTGTTCCAGGCGCTTGGTATTGATGGGCGAGTGAACCGGGGCATCTCGGTGGAAAAGCCCTTCATCCGCAAGTCCCATCCCCTTCGCGAAAGGTTCAAGTACCGAAATTGATCGCATGGACGCCAAACGCTGGACATCGTCCTGGCTAGGGTCATTCCAGCCGCTGATGGCACAAGCGTAAATGTCACCCACCATGGAGAAGACGGAGTCCTGCAGCTCCAGCGTTGGCCAACCGTAGATCACCAGGTGAGAAGGCCATGGCGGCAAAACATTGGCGGCTTTCACAAACGCAGAGGCCAGATCGTCTGTCGCGTTGTCGAACCAAGCGTTGTCGCCCGCCCATCGATACCCTTCAATGTAAAGACCGTCCGTGCCGGCGAGCAGTGTTGGCATGTCAGTAGAAGCAATAGGCGAACTGCTGATTGCCCTACTGCGCACGGGGCAACTGTCGAAAAGCTCCAGGGCTTTGCGGCCAGCCGCTTCGTCGCTCATGAAGGAGATGGCCTCAACGCGGTATTGCGCCTGCTCATCGGGAGATGGACGACTGCAGAACACGAACCATTCGATTTCGTTTGGCAGTTGGTTCTGAAGCCCAAACGACCATTTCAGCACCTCCTCTCCGCAGTCTGCCGGATAAATCTCTTGGCGATGCAAGATCCCCTCTGGTTTCGCAAAGCAATTAACGTAGAAATGCGTCACGATGCCGAAGTACCCGGAACCCGCTCCGCGCGCGCCCCAGAAATACTCAGCGTTGTTTTCCGCATCAGCATGGATCAGATCGCCGTCTGCTGTAACTACATCGATTGCAGTGACATTGGTACAGGCGACACCCAGAGCTCGTGAGTTCCAACCCCATCCGCCTTGTAGCAGAAACCCTCCGATACCTACGGATGGGCAGTGTCCGACCGGGAAGAACAGGTTGGTCTCGTCCAGAGCCTCCACCACCTGGTAGACCTTGGCACCTGTACCTATGACTGCCGTGGCGGCTTTTGCATCAACCCGAATGTCATTGATGCCTCCCAAATCAATGAGCATGGCGTCTTCACGCACACTTGATGCCTTCCAGCTGTGACCTCCGGATCTCGCTTTGACCTGAAGGCCCTTTGCAGCAGCAAGCCGAACCGCCGCCGCGACCGCCTCACCGGCTTCCACCAATACGTGCTGGATCCGACCGATCCGCTTCCAGTTGGTTACCGTCTCGGCGACATCTGGAAACTGTCCTGATCCATTTTTGATTTTGAATGTTGTGTGCTTTAGCGTTCAGCCACTTCACATCGAAGTGGCTTTTTTTCATCCAAGCGCCGCCGATCCGACACTTATGTCGACCTGCTCTGCTTCTTCCCTTGCAATGTGGCCCCCTTCACTCCACCGGGGCGCAATTTAGCTCTCTCCCCTGCGCGCCCCCTGATCCGACCGCTTTGCTTGCTTTACGTCGGTTCCACTCCAGACCAAGCAACGCCCATCAGCCTGCGTTACGGGCTGGACTGCTATTGCCTGGACGACATCAGGCCGTCCAACCGCTCATAAGCAGCAACTAAAACCAAATACTGCCCCTTCACACGAAATTTTTTTGATGTAAAATCCCGTTCATCGAAACCAGAGTTCATCATCTAATGATCCCAGAGCCATCGCACTCCATCCCCGACCTGATCATGGCCAACGTACCACGTGACCTGCTGATGGGTATCGAGGACGCGCTAGACGCAGGCGCAATGCGCGCCTTCCTGGCGACCAAAGATCTGGCTCATGGGCATCGGAAGAATGCGCTAGGGCAGATGCGCCATTTCCACATGAACGAGTTGTTCAATGAGGCACTGATGGCCGCGGGGGCGGAGATGGTTCCACTCCGAGGTAATGGTGTCGTGGTCGGTAAATCCGGTCTCTTCAAGCTGAGCCGCCTCAACATTTCGGAAGCAGCCTGGAATAACAGCAGCCGCAGCGTTACCCGACGCAAGCTGGCTGAGGATAATGAGGCGATGGCTCACCTGTTGCAGCCTTCCCTCTTTGGCCCAGTCGACGTCAACTCTGGCACCCTGTTTATCGTGGCCTGCTTTAGCGGCTCGCTGAGTCTCAGTCCGGAAAAGCCGCTGAGGATCTACATCGCAGTGCCTGACGAAAGCATGCAGGGCTGGCTATTCCGCGAACCTCTCGATCGTTTCATCGCGCGCTACGACGAAGCGCCGAAGCAGAAAGACCTGGCGCAACCGAAACTCAAAACGAAGCTGCCAAATACGGAACAGCAAACAGCATCATGAGCCGTGGAATTAATGATTTTCAGCCCGGGCGCCTGGTACAGGCGCTCGCGGCACGTTCGCTTTCTCAGATCCAACTGGCATCGATAGTTGGGGTATCTCCTGCAACAATCAGCAAATGGAAGAATGGCCAGCAGGCCCCTGAAGCTGAAGCGCTCAGCAGCCTCTCTCAAGCGATTGACGTAAGTCCAGAGTGGTTTACTCGCCCTCTACCGGATAAGTGCTCTCTGCCGCTGTTTCGAAGCAATGCTTCCGCCCACGCCGCCGCCCGATCGATGCTGGAGGCTCGCCTCGAATGGGCACAGGATGTGGTGCTGTCCTTGGGGGAGTTTGTCGACTTCCCTGAGGTGAACCTACCTAAGCGATCGTTCACCGATCCTGAGCAAATCACCAGTAGCGACATCGAAGAAGCTGCTTGTGAATGCCGAGACCTCTGGGGCCTTGGTCGACGTGCAATTCCCGATTTGGCCCTGGCTGTGGAAGGCGCCGGCGTTATTGTCGTTCGCGAAACAACCGGCGTTGCGACAATCGAGGGGTTGTCGGCATGGAGCCAGGCCTTGGCCCGCCCTTTTGTCCTGCTCTCCTCCGACAAAGGCAATGGGTTCCGCAGCCGATTTGATCTTGCACATGAGCTCGGCCATTTGATTCTGCACAAGGGCATCGAGCGCTCAACTGACCCACATCGCTACAAGCTCATGGAAGACCAGGCGCACCGATTCGCCGGTGCCTTCCTGCTGCCTGCCGAGACCTTTGCCGCGGATGTGAAAACACCTGTAACCCTCGATAGCCTGCTGCTGCTGAAACAACGCTGGGGAGTTTCAGTTGCCGCCATGGTGATGAGGTTGTGGGCACTCAAAATCATTGATGATGACGCCAAGTCACTGCTGTTCAAACGCCGCTCTGCACGCTGGGGCGTCAAGGCTGAACCAGGTGATGATGGACGAGCCCCAGAGCAGGTTCGTCTCCTTAAACGCACCATCGAGCTCCTGGCGTCGTCTGGCGTGCTGCCACTGGAAGCTGTTTCGGGCTACGTGGGGTTGTCGGCCAGCGATATCGAGAAGCTAACCGGCCTGCCTCAGAACTACCTGACTCACAAGGCGCCGGTGATACACCTGGCCAAACTCAAAAGCTCGGTAGCTCGCATTTCCAGCCCGCACGAAGAAAGCGGTGTCGTGCTGCCATTTAACAAGGATCGCTAGCCCTCCTCGGCGCGACGGACACCACCGTCGCGCTTTCACTCCATTAAAGGCCCGCATCATGCGTATTGAATTGGATCTCAACACCAACGATGCCGAGGCCTTGCTTAGACATGCCCAATCCTTCAACCCAGAATCTGGCGACGCGAGAGAGGATCGACGACTATCGGATGTCCTCAGGGAGCTGGCCGAACAAGTTTCGGCTGCCCTCACCGAGTCATCGAACTGGACGTGAGCGGCGGATATCTGCGTGCGTTGAGCAAGGTTCCCCAGGTGATGAGCCACAAATTTGACCTAAATTTGTGAACGCCATCACATTTTTCAGCATTTCCCAAAATTCAACTCTGTCATTCTAAAAAATTAACGGAGTTCTTATATTTGAGACCCAAAGAAAAGCTGGATCTCAATGCCACCCCTTTTTGTGGATCGAATTGAACGTCAAGGCCCCTGCTCTTCCTGTTTTTTTGCCCTGACTGAATGAGATCGACCAGGTCAGCTTTCCGTTTCTCTGCCCCTTGGGGCATGGGGGAATCGCGCCTTTCGGTAGCGTCAGCTACCGCTGCTTTTAGAATTTGAAATCAAAGAACGATATTTTTTAGATTTTTTTTGCTAGGTGCATACAAACGCACCATTCGGCGTTAGTCCAACTGAACACGGACGAGGCTTTGAATCCGCCAAACTCTGTCGATTTCGTGTCCTGAAGGCATGCATCTATCTCTGTCGCATGCGCTAGACGCCAAGGTCATGTGCCAGCAAGTCCTCGACAAGCAATTCCGAAGCAATTACGTTCGCCACTAACTGTCGCTGAAGGCCTCGATGAACATACCGTCGCAATCGCGACCGCATCTCGATATGCCAGCCGTGATTGAAGAACCGGACATCCCGGCGTTCGCTGGCTTTCAACGCCGTTAACAAGGCGGCGTAACCTTGGGTACTTAGGCATTCTGGGGTTACGCGAGCGACAGCATCCATCCCAGGACTGCGAGTGTAGCGATTGAGAAGGTCACTGAGGATGGCAGGCAGATCCGCGCCATAGGCCGCCACAGCGGCCTCCCAGACGAGATGCTCAGTATCCCGGGCCGCTGGGTAATTCCACTCAAAGAATGACAAACTGTGCTTACTCGATAACCGGGCTGATCATCAATATATCGAGTAAGGACTGAGCGTGCACTGGTGCATAGCGCCCGCTAGGCTCCAGATTTCAAAGCTTGGTACCAGCTATGGTAAGGCGAGTTGATGACCAGCTTGCGGTTGTAATCGGGCGCACCATCGCTCCACCAAACTGGCCCGCGCTCACCCAAGGCAACTTTCGCCTGGTCAACCTGTTGCCTGGCTCTCAGAAGCTGGTCAGGATCATTGGCTGCCTTTGCCAGCTTCACTGCACGTCGAGCGTCCATCAATGCGTCGACCAGTTGCTGCCGGTGCTCAACGGTGAGCGTGGGATCGCTGCATCGCCATAGGCGCCCCCTCACCACGAAATAGCGTCCATCGGGAGTCTGAGGGTGCTCAGCCATGCTCAGTGGCGAACAAGGGGTTGATGCCCCAAGGCTGCGAGCTGGTAGTCGCTGATTGACTGGAACAGCTGTTCTGCTGCCAATCTTAGCCGCTCGACTTCGCAATCAGGCTCGCCTGTGTCTTGGGCTTGGTGATAGCGCTTCATGGCCTCAACGGCTTCTTGCACAATGGGATCGTCGGGCATGAGCATCGAGTCCAGATTTCGCTTCATTTGCGCTCCTCGTGCATTGCATGAGTGATACAACAGGGTAGCGCGTACGGGTGCTGCACACCCTAATTTCATGATCCCCACCTTGGCCAAAGTAGGTGGCCTAGCGCGTCGCTTACCTGGCTTGACGGGGACAGTGGCAGATGCCAATTTAACATCAAGGCGAGGGGTCAAGGAGTGATGCGTGAAGATCACAATCAATGTGTTCTTGCTCAAGGAAGGGCGAACCATCCAGGACGCGCTTTCCGACGAGGTCAACCTACGACCAATCGCGTTCGCGTTAGGTGATGTTGAATGCCTCTTCTATCACCAGAAAAACCCTTCCCATCCAAAGTGGACGCAGCTCCTCGGCGCAGTTCCAGAAGTAGCGGGCCTTGATCTGACCGGCAGATCGCTCAAAGCGCTGCTCGTCCTGGCAATTAGAGGCAGGGTTTTTTGCTTCACTTTTGGCCATGCCAGGCACCTGATTGATCCTCTCGCGATTGAGCGCTACTTCGGGCTACGCACCGCGCTCAGCCTTACGGATCCACTGCTGATCAAGTCTGTGGAGAAATCCAACATTGACCGCACTCCGTTACGCTCAAAGGCGCAGTCGTCGAGGCTGTTGTCGATAACCGAATTCGACTTCAAGTTCGATTCGGAGATCCTCAAGTCGCTGACCGGGATCGTGGAGAACGATCAAGATGAAGGCGAGTACGTCAGCGGCTCGGACTCATTGGCCTTACATTCCGACGTCAAGCTTGAAGACTTCCCAGAAATCGCGCTTCGTTTATTGACGGCTTACGAAGATGATCACTGCAAGGAAAAATATCCCTGGATGGACTTCATCGTCCCGGTGCGAGATGCGGCACTCGAAGGACATTTAGATCGTGTGCTCGTGGAAGCGATGAATGCCGAGCGGTTTGACTGCGTCCGCGCAGCTGCACCTGAAATGCTCGGAAATGATGTCAGCGGCTTTAGCTATGTCAAACGTAGTGCGCGTTCGCACAATGGCCCAGTGATCTCATTTGACCTGGATCTTAGACAAGCGCTGCTCGCCAAGCACTTACTGGGCGGCGTCACCCGCCCAGCGCTGGATTCTGAGCGCATCTACCTCTACGGGGCTGACGAGCAACGACTTGCCACCTGGCCTTTGTACATGTGTCTTGAGGCGGAGATTGAGCACGAAGGCAAAATCTACCTACTCAGCGAAGGTGACTGGTATCAGATCGATCGCGACTATACCGAGCAAGTGAATCGCTTTTTTGAGGCTGCAACTCCGTGCAACCTGGAGTTCCCCCCCTACCGCACTGACCACGAAGGCGCCTACCTGAGGCGCATTGCCGATAACGTAAATTTCTATCTGCTCGACCAGAAGCTGGTAAGACTTACAGGCGCAGGCGGCCCGTTCGAGTTCTGTGATTTGCTCACACCGGATCACCACATCATCCACGTCAAAAAGTACTCGTCGTCTAGCGTGCTCAGCCACCTCTTCTCTCAGGCTTACGTGTCTGCTGAGGCTCTGATCAACTCCCCGGACGTTGTTACCCAGGTGAACGCACACCTCGCAGAGCTGGGAGGGTTTCAATTCGCTTTCAACCCAGGCACACAGCCGCGCAACAAAATCGTGTTCGCTATCATGCAACCCAATGCAGAACTGCACATGCCATTTTTCTCGAAGGTGAACTTCAGGCAATTTGCACAAAGGCTTGGTGCGATGGGCTACCAGGTCGAGGTGTGCCGAATTGGCAATTAACTCGCTGACGTTTACCCAAAACAATGCCTAGATTGTTTGTTGTGATGCCACGAGCATTGATTGCCCTACGTCGCATTGTTGTTTGCAGCTGTTCTAATCCCTTCTCGATGAAGGGCAATCGCTCCCCTTGAGAGTCGAGGGATTGATGATATTGATGAGCTTACCAGGCCTGGTTGACCTACATAGCTTGTGGGTCTACCTGACCTGGTTGGCTTGCCCCTCGGCTGGAGTGACGGCTCAGCGACGACGGTCTGTTGTGCCTTGACGGTTAACAGGAGGCTCCTCAGCGCGCCGTTGGTATTCAGTTGTAGGCGGCGGTGGCGGAACACGCGTTTGCTCGCTATTGCTTGGTTTCTTCTGGTCGGTCACGCAATTAGCTCCCTCAAGGTGACTAGAACAGCGAGCGCTGCGAAGGCACCCGCTCCGATAGTGATTTCCTGGTATGCGAGATCCAGGGGCTTGGTCTTCTCCGCTACGGTGACCTTAAGCGCCTCAAGCGTATCGATGTAGCAGTTGTAGATGTGCTTCTTCTGCCCTTCGTCATCCACGGCAATCAAATACTCGCCAGTGGCGCGGGAGGACGGGAGGTTCGGGTAGTCCTTGATGCGAAGTGCGCTCAGGGCGTGCCCCCACGCACAGGCAATGGCGAACGCAGCCACGATGAAGGCAATGAAGGTCAGGATGGCCAGCGGCGATCCAAGCTGAAAAATGACCCCGTTCTTGAGGCCTGCGATTGCGCTGAGGCCTGCAATTAGAATCGAGACCGCCGTGAAGAATCGCGCGCTCTTGTTCTCGACGTGATTGAAGCGGTCTTGCTCATCCTTGAACCTGTCTTTCAGGTAGGAAATGGTTTCGTCCATAAGACCATCCAAAGATTGCTGGCAGTGCGTCGTGCGGCAAGGCTTGGCTGTGATGGCTAGCTGTAGCGATCGCACATGCGGGAGTGGCACTATGATAGCGCCTCCAGCGCCCTGCTGGGCACCCTGCGCCTACAGAAAGGATCCTACCGGTGAGCATCAGCCTCTATCGCACCCAAGTGGAGCAGCATCAACGCACCATCGCCAGGCTACAGGGCGACAAAGTAAAGAAGGTCAAGGCGGCGGCGAATGCCGGCAAGAAAAGCGCCGATGCAAGCGCCGCAGCCAGCAAGACCTCTTCCGCTAGTACGGTGAAATCTAAGCTACGTGATGCCCAACGCTACCAGAGCGAACAGACCAAAGCGCTTTCTGATGTCAGCCAACTAGAGAAGAAGATCCTCGAAGCTCAGAAGCGGCTAGCCCAGAGTGAACAGCGTCTGGCCCAGGCGCTCAAGCGTGAACAGCAGCGCCTGGATGCTGCACAGGAGCAGCGCTTGAGGGAGATCAACGATGGATTGACCCGTCATGAAGAACTGCACGATCAAACTGCCAGAGAGATCGAGAAGCTAAAAGCACTGCCTGAGAAAATCACGGTGGTGTTCTTCGCAGCTGACCCCGGTAGCGATAAAAGCAACAGGCTACTGCTGGATGAGGAAGCGCGTCTGATTGGCGAGAAGATCAGGGCATCCGCACATCGGGACGTGCTTGAATTTCATACCCGCTGGGCGGTTAGGCCCATGGATGTGTTCCAAGCCATAAACGAGCTTAAACCGACCATTGTCCACTTCAGCGGCCACGGCACAAGTGCTGACACGCTGGTACTCCAGGATGACCAGGGGAACGCAAAGCATGTCCCACTGGAGGGTACCGTGAGCGCCATGGCAATCGGCTCCGACAACCTGAAGCTCGTCTTCTTCAACACCTGTTTTTCGTTTAACCAAGCCGCAGCATGTATCCGGCACGTACCAGCAGCGATAGGCATGAACCGCGATGTTGGCGATCTGCCCGCTCGCTTCTTCGCTGCACAGTTCTACTCATCTATCGGATTTGGTCACTCAATCCACCGAGCGTTCAACCAAGCGAAAGCTCTGGTAGCAATGGAGTTTCCTGGTGAGGAAGCCATACCTGAAGTGTACGAACAGAACGACGAATCTCTGGTTCTGGTCAGGCCTCCTGCTGCGTGATCGCACCCTACCCTGCTGCCCTCTGCGTATGTTTTTCTTGGCTCTCCAGGAGGGCTAGCTGGGGTGTCTTTGCTTGCAACGCTCGTGGGCAAAGCACCCGAAGAGGTAGTAGTAGTGAGTAGATAGTATGCGGTGATTTGGTAATTTGGCAGGGACAAAAGGGGTTTATGGGGGCTCGAGTTGAGGGGGGTTTGGTGTGTTTGGGGTGTTTGGGTAGGGGGAGAGTAGGAATATTGGGTGAATAGTATTGGATGGGGTACCGGTGATAATTGCACTACTTGTTTCATCAGGCTTTCCAGCCAACACCAAGAAGCGATTAGCAGCCCCACAACAAACTGTCGAGAAAAGCAAATATTTGCTCTACTATCGCAATGCTCTGGCTACTTAAACACGATGGGCCTAGCATCTGGCATTTACGTATGCCCATTTGGGTCTGAGTTTAGGTCTGAAGCACACCGAAAGGAAGCTAGCTCTCAATAGATTTTTCGTTCTATTCAATAATTCAATTAGAAGCAATCCTGCACCTCGATAATAAAGTGCAGCGCTGCATGAGTATAATTATTCAATCCACCTTGTTTAGCTGTTGATCTTCTCCCATTTCTTTGCCAACTCGAAGAATTTCGTGGACTGAGACTTTATTTCCTCGTGCCATTTCTGATCCGCCTCACAAGCCTCTTTCCCGATTACTACGGCGCCTATCGTGTCCACTGCTTGGCGCTGTCGCCCAAGAACCCCACCCTTATCAGCCTCCTCGGACAGGTACTTGATCTTAGCCACCCTGGAAGTCAGCTCCATCCAAAGCTGTGCTTGTGGAATTCCTAGCATCAGAGCTACCTGCAGCGAATCCGACATCATTTGATGGCTCCACTTGCTCATGTAGGAAATCGCCAGCAAGCTAGACACCTCAGTCTCCCCTTGGAGCGTTTGGA
This sequence comes from Pseudomonas urethralis, assembly GCF_021602465.1. Taxonomy (NCBI): domain Bacteria; kingdom Pseudomonadati; phylum Pseudomonadota; class Gammaproteobacteria; order Pseudomonadales; family Pseudomonadaceae; genus Pseudomonas; species Pseudomonas urethralis. Next base: position 45,454 of record NZ_BQIJ01000017.1, on the reverse strand, counting down.
GGTTGCCCTCAATATCACCAATTTTTAGCTCATCAAATTCTGCCAGAGATCGTGAATGACCGAAAATCTCTGCTTTTTGGAAGCTTTCAACGTGTCCGGAAACCAGCGAATTCAACAGTTTTTTGGCTTTTCGCTCAGCGTTGACCCTTGGCATCCACTGTACCAAGACATAAAAAATATAGCCGCTTATCAAGCCAGTAAGGGTATCGCCAGCTATATCTTCGAAGGCATCTGATTGGAAAAAATCGATCCAGGTTTTCCAGCCCGGCCCTTTCATAAAAGCCGGGACGTCCAGCTTCACCTTCACCAACACAAGCAGTACAAAAGCCACCCCGAATGCGACCAGCAATGCCTTGTCCCGATATTTGTCCCACCAATCCAGCATTGCCGTTTCTTCCTTCACCCAAAGAAAAGGGCCCCGCAGGGCCCATTTGCACTCAAACTGACATGATACTGCCAGCCCAGCCGGATCAGCCAGCTCGCAGGATCTCACCTACCAGCACGCCCAAGTTTCGAGCGGCATCGATACCTCTGTGATACTGGCCTGACCACTCGATGCCCCAGTCTTCAACTGCAGGCCGGAGGGCCATTGCACGGCAGTTCAGCACTTTCCAGTGCCACTTTTTGGCGTTCGTGTGTGCCAGGCCGGCAAGCATGGGTTGCCGATCGTTTTCCATGATCAGTTAGAATGGGTGATCCAAGGACTCACGTACCCTAGGAATTCAGCTTGGGCTGTGCGGGATACCTTCCAGTGGTTGACCTGCCCGAGATTTTCCCGATGCTCCGCCGTTGTCACCACAAGTCGTCGCTCTGCACGTGATACGCCGACAAAAAATGTGCATCGGCTCTCATGGAGGTCACCGAAGTAGGCCTGACTTTCTACGCCAAGCAATACGACTGTGTCGAACTCCAAGCCTTTGCTCTTGTGCACGGTGAGTATTCGTATCGACTGGTCATTTGAGAGCTGAGCCAGCGCTTGAAGAAGGTCGGGTTCTCTGACCATGGCTTCGTCAATGTAGGTTTTGACGCTCTCGATGAGCTCGCGTAGATGCTCTCGGGACTGGTAATCATGAGACAGGCCGGCCAGTAACGTCTGCCCCACCATGCTCAGAAACTCCTCCAGGAGCTCCCACCGCTGAGCATACGTCTTGCCAACCATATCAGCCGCGGCCGACTTGCGCGCCTCTTTGACATAACGACTCCAATTGCTCTTGAGCTTACCGTCGGCGTCGTCCTCCGAAGGAATGATCCGGCGAGTTAGACGCGTCCAAGCCCTGGGCTCTCGCAGGCCATAGATACAAAGCAGGTAATCCACGATGACCTGGGCAATAGGCTCAGTGGAGATGTCCTGTGCCTTGTTTTCGTTCCGATAGCTGATACCCCAGCTCTCCAGCTCAGAAGTCAAACGCACGCAGTAGGCCTCGGGCTGAGCACGCGTAAGTATCGCGATCTTTGCGGGTGCGACTCCCTCAACGTTGACCCAATGCGAAATTCGCTCGGCGAGGTCACGGGCCTCATCTTCGCAATCGGCATAGCGCAGCAAATGAATCTCACCCCCTTGGCCAGTGAGCAAATTCCCAGGCATTTCCGATGCAGGATCGAGCACTTTGATGATGTCGTTCTGAAGCCTAAGCAGGTGAGGCAGTGACCGGAAGTTGCGGTAGATATTGAGGTGTCGCGCATCGAAGTCTTCGACGAACCTAGCGAACACACCATCCAAGGCACCCGCCCATCCCATGATCTTCTGCTTCACATCCCCTACCGCAGTCACGCGGCGACCAGACCCTACGAAGAGCCTAGTCACGAGCTTGTATTGTTCATCCGTGCAGTCCTGGAATTCGTCCAGGAAGACATCGCTGTAGGTTTGGCGTATCGCGTTGATCGCTGGCGGATAGGCGTCAAGAATCTTGATGGCGAGCGGGATGAGCTCCTTGAACTCGGTCTGCACGGGGTGAGCCTTGCCCTTGGCAACAACCTTGAAGTTCGGGTTCAGCGCATCGGTGCCCGTCAACAAGGGTCGGAACCGCTCGACGATTCTCTTGGCCAACCCATGGAAGGTATAGCTGTCGAAGCGACCCGCATAAGCGGCCCCGCAGCGACGCCAAACACGTTCCTTCAGGTTATTGCTGGCATCAACTTTGAAGGCGATTGCCAAGATACGCTTTGGGTAACGGCATACACCGGTTGTGAGCAGGAAGTCGGCCCGCTGAGCGAGAAGTTCGGACTTCCCTGAGCCTGGGCCTGCCGTCAACGCTACACAGCGTATCTGCTCCCTTGCTGCGGTATCTGCATTAGGCTCAAGCACGATTCCGTCCGATGGCGCCCACTCCTCGACCCTGATCATTCGTGGAGCTCCCCAGCCATCTTGATCACATGCTTGACGAGCCGTTTGAGAGATGACGGCATGCCTTGCCGCAGGTCTTCATCCGTGAGCCTTGAGAGCGCCTCAATGTGCGATTTAGGCTTGCTATCTACCTTGAAGAGCTTGTGGTAGGCAGCGAAGTACTCTCGCTCAGAAACGCTGTACTGCTTCTCATCGTAGAAGCTGTCGCCCAAGACAGACCTGAGTTGGCCCACCTTCGGTGTCACAAGGTGCTTGGCCTCGATACCGAACGCTGCTGGAAAAGCGCAGAGCATGGCGAAATCCAAGTCCATAGGACTTGAGAAGAACACGTCATAAGGTTCCAGCCCTGCGATGTATGACGGGTATTCACGGCTCTTCTCAACCTTGAGAATCTTGTAGTCCTTGCTGTTCCATGCAGGAATTTCATCCAGCTTTTCCGCGGAGATGTAGCTCCGACTGGGCTGATGGAGATTGAGCTGTGTTGCCACATATTTGATCCTCCCCCACCCTCCGCCATGCCGCGCGACATCGAGATCCAGCAATGTCACGTAAGGAATCTTCAGCTCGCTAAGAAGACGCCAGAAGTGGTTCACGTGGCGGCCACCTAGCGGTGCAACGCACACCGCGGCCTCATCCACCATAAGTCCCTCTGCAGCGAGTAAACGAGGCAACACAATCTCCTCGCTATCACCCTCTCCTAGCACCACTAACCTTGAGAAATAGATTTCAGGAAACGCCTGAACGGCTTCTCTGACAAATTTGTAGGCTTCGCCATGCTTGTCCGGTGGCATCTTGATCTTGGTCACGACCGTGCAGCGTGACTCATCAAGTCTGAGGTAACGGATCTGCTCAGGTTCGACGCGTCGCAACATGGATGGAGCATGCGTCGCGATCATTGCCTGAGCGTCTGAATTTCCGCTACCGAGCACCAGATCCTTCAGTGACGATACGATCCGGCCCAGATAATGTGGGGACAGGCTGTTCTCGGGCTCTTCCAGAGCGATGAGGGTGAACACGGCAGGCTTAAGCTTATCCATGTCGAATGAGTCATCATCGCCTTTAAGCACTGCCCTTCCGATGGCCTGGGAGGTGAGCACCAAGGTCAGATAGAGCATCGATTTTTGCCCATCGCTCAGACGAGAGAAATCGACTTGCTGCTCGCCGTGGCCGGGGGTAAAGGATACGGAGAGATGCCTAAGCAATGCCTCGATTTCATGAGTGACGAACGTCAGGCTTGGGTCTTTAAAAAACTTACCTTTGTGTAGCCTGCCCCAGGCATTGGCGATCCCATCACCGAGGTTGATCACTGATGGGTTGGTGCTGAGGCTCTCGGAAATATCGGCAGACAGCTGGCTGATCTTTTCGCGCTGCTCCGCCCAGTTCACAGCCCGGAGTAAGCGACCAAGAAGCGCATTTGTCCCGTAGGTGATGTGTTCAGCCGGATCACGTCGCGCGGGCAGGTAGTGCACCTGGATCTGATTACGTTCATCGCGCGGTACCGGGGACGTAGCAACTGGATTGCCGTCTTCGTCGACTTCCGACACGTAGCGCAGGCTCTGCTCGATCTCATCGTCGAGCCCGAGCGAGGCATCCAGGCGGTAACGCACACGGGGCACACCGTTGATGTTATCCAACCGCATGTGCCCAAAGTTGCACGGGATGGTCGGGTGTTCCTGGGTCTCGTCGGCGATCTCTGGGAAGTAGAAGTCCGCCTCGATCCACAGCGTGCGCTCATCCGGCCTATGTTCTTCGTCATGCGCAACGAAGAAGTCAGACTTGCGCAGGCGTCGCTGATTAGGGTCAATCGAGAACAGTCGGCAGAGCGCCTGCAGCGTTGCTGTTTTACCGGAACCGTTGGGGCCAATCAGGAACGTCAGTTTTCTGAAATCGACAGTGACCGGTTTCGCACCAAACGATTGAAAACCACACACGCGCATCTGCTTGAGTATCAACGCTCGAATCCCTTCTGGCTAACCATGACCGGCGGCCCACGCACTCAGGCACGCTCTGATTGAATAACGCTGCAGCCGGCCAATCCTAGCCCAGCGTATCGTGACGTGGTAGCTAAATAGTGGCTCAGGAAATTTCTGACATACACTCACCGATCGTTGGCAGTCAGCGCATTTCAGCGAGCAAAATCAGATCATCGTCCTACCCCACCGACAGGTGTGGCAGCTGTCCATATCGATCACGGCAGCCCCATTTTCATCAACCCTATCGAACGCCTACCAGCCTTCGCCCGACCACCTGGCGAGCCCGGTCAACGTCAGGCGTAGCCCCTCTGATAGCTATGCTCGGCCAGGGCCCAACACTCACATCCCCGTAGGCTGATTGGGCGGCGACACGAACCTCAAACCCGAGATTTATTCCTGCTGTAACGCTTGCCATAGTAACGAGATTTTTTGACAGGCTTCTTCTTGGGCGGCTTGTAGTCGCACTCAGGGAAGTTATTGCACGTTACGAATTTGCCATTCGTCCCGTCTTTCACCACCAGGTCACCGATGGTGCAGTTCGGACACGGATTCAGCCTAACCGGCGTGCCACGGATGTCCTCCACTTGCAACGCACCATCCTGCACCAGCTCCTTGAGAAACACCGACACCTGCTCCTGAACGGTGTACATCAACACGGTGCGCCGCGCTCGGGTGAGCGCCACGTAGAACAGCCTACGCTCTTCTGCGAATTCATACGCATCGCCTTTTGGCATGACCAAGCCCAGCACGGGATCATCAGTCATGGTACTTGGGAAGCTGCGCCCTCGTTTCCTGCTGACCATCGCAGGCAAGATCACATAGTCAGCCTCCGTTCCTTTCGAGCGGTGGACGCTCAAAAACGACACCTGGATATACCTCCCAAACCTCGCCCGCCAATCGGTCGGCACATAGCTTTCTTCGTCGTTGTAACGCCCAAGGATGCAGACTCTGATTAAACGATCCTTGGCTTTTGGGATCGAGCCATCTATCAGACCTGCTACGAGGCTTTCCAGGAACCTCACGATTGCAGGCCCAACACTGTCCATACGCGGCAGCATCACTGCTTGCGCAGCCGGCCCAACCGGTGGCGTTTTGGAGTACACCGTTTTGGACAGCTGTACCGGGTTCTTGCTCACAAATCGACTGGAGACATCACAGAGAGCTTGAGGGCATCTGAATGTCTGCTCCAATTTCAGCAACTGTCCGGAGCCGAAGAATGTTGTGAAGTCCGTCATCACCGAGACGTCGGCCCCGGCAAACCTGTTGATCGATTGCCAGTCATCGCCGACCGCAAAGAAGTGACGCCCGGGTGCGCTCACCAGCGCTCTGCACAGACGTGCCCTGGCTCTGGAAGCATCCTGAAATTCATCAGCCATGACCAAGCGGAATTTTGGCGAGCATCGGCCTTGTTCCACATGCTCAGCAGCCTGAACGAGCATGTCTTCGAAATCGAGACCACCCACGCGCTTAAGCTCTGCATCCCAGGCCTTCATTACAGGCCAGAGGATGTCGAGAAACATCCTGTAGCGATGCTTGAACACGCTCGCAGGTAACTCTTCAACGCGGGCCAGCAGGTCTTGCTCTGTCAGGCAGTTGCTCTTCACATGAGCGATGAATGTGCGGATTAGTCCAATGAGTTTCATCGCCGACAAAGGCGGCTGACGACCCGGTGGCACTGGACGATCAGGATTGGGATCCAGCTTGATCCCTCGACTGGTCAGCTCACGCGTAAGGTGCTCAACCCAAGTGTTTTCACGGATTTGATGCGAGGTCGTTTCGATCAACCGGGTACCGTGCTCGCGATGGAGCGCGCGCTTCCAAAGCGCTTCCTTCAGATACCCTTCGAAGTGCTCAGGTGGCTGCCCATGCTCGTTCAGCGCGAAGTGCTCGTGATACAGACCAATTGCGGGGTAGTAGAAATCAGGATGGTACTGACTGTGAGTCTCGGTGGCGGTGTCATGCTCGTAGGGTCGCTCGTAGACGTACTCCACTCCATTGTAGTGAAGCCAGTTGGCGATCATGCACTCTTCCAGGCTTTTGACCGGATCGCCCTGAATCGGAATGAGGCGACCTGCTTTGGAATTTTGCTTGGGGGGCACCTTCATCGATTTGAACGCGGGCAGATCGCGACCAAAGACAAGGCGGAACAGATCCCAGCGACTGCGAAAGCCGACCTCATTCGACTTCAGCTGATCGATCAATTCCTCCAACTTCTCGAAGGCCAGTTTCTCCTTGACCACCCAGTCCGGTACCCGGGGCTTCTTCTTGGTGGCATAGCCGATGATGGCAAGGCCAAGCCGGTGAAAAGTCTTTGCCCTAACCTTGACGTTGTCCATCTTCAGCCGCGCAAAAGACTGCTCTGCTCGCTGCGCGAGTTCCTCAGCAGCGTCCTTGTTGAACGCGAGCATCACGATTTCTTTGGGCTGGAAGAACCCACGGTCGATCGCGTAAGCAGCCTTGGCTACCATGGTGGAGGTCTTGCCAGAACCTGCTGAAGCTGCGACTTGCACGCGGTTGTCAAAACAGATCACCGCCCTCGCCTGCTCGTCATTCAGCGGCAGCTTTTCCACATTAGAGAGCAGCCATTTCGAGGCCACCAGCTCGCTTTCAGTGTGCTCTTTGTTGATCTTTTTCCAGAGCGCGTTCCAATCGCCACGCCAGATGGCCAGCGCACGTTGCACGTCGATGAGGGAAACACCCAGAGCATCCCTAAGCGCTTCGTCTTGCAGCAAGACATCCAGCTCATTATCAGCAATCGGCAAGCTCGGCTTAGCTGCTTGCAACGCGACCTGTTGCTCGTGAGTGACCCATCGGCGCTCGGTTCTTGAATCATTCAAAAGCCGGTTAGCGTCGGACAACCACGAACGTAGGAGAGTGTGCGATGTTCTGAAGCGCGCAATTCGCTCGTCTTTCTGACTCTGGGACTGCAGGAGATTTTCTGCCTCCTGTCGCTCCTGTGCCTTGATAACGTCTGCAATGACGTCATTGACCCCAGCTACAGATGAGTTTGGCAGCCCGCCGAGGATACCTCCCGCGTATCTCAGGCTACCCCACAGCATACCTCTCGTCGCTACTATCCGATCACGACCACTCAAGCTGATCGCTACGCTTTCATTACCTACAGTCAGGTGAAAACACCCATTCGTGAGTCGCAGCAACCAGGGTGAAGACCCGGTCAGAACCCTGCCAAAGAAAGACGGGCCCCAAACGTATTCCTTACTCAAAAACTACCTCCATCACGGTGGTCATACGCGAGCGGGAAACTGCTCGTGATCTGTGAGGTAGGCATAGATACCGCAAAATGAGATCAAATCCCAATGGCTCATAAAGCGCTGCGACCTAAAAGAGCCTTACAGCCAACAAAAAAACATCCATTTGGATAGAAAATTGGCACAAACATGTTCAAGCACATGTGTAGATGCCGGCTTATTGACTTTATTAACCGTCAAGCTTCCGCCAAAGAAAATAAATTAAAGATCTGCCTTGAACTACCAACTTCCGCCCCAATATATGTAACATGCCCTCACCCACGCTGGAGCCGCCATGACAGACGTTTACTACATCAACGGGATCAAACTCGACGAAGATGACGAGCATATCGAATACGTGCGTGTTCGAAAGTCGACTTCAAAAGTGCAGTTCATTATCCCAAGGCAGTTTGTGGTACAACTTATCCAATCCGGCGTGGCCTTCAAGTCCCGTTACCATGACGGCAAGGAGTGGCAGACCGGTGCGGATGTGGATGTATTTGAAAATATTTACCTCCGGGCAAACCCGAACCATAACGCTAAGGACAATCTTAGAAACCTACGAAAGTTCTAGGTTTTCCGTTCAGGAGGCTTGAGGGAAATACGCTGTACTCTCGCCTCCTGCAGTGCGAAGGCTGCCTAGACGGCGCTAGCCCCGCCAGCGCGGCCAAATCATGAGACTTACTGCAGGTAGATTCATGGATCATCAGGTAGCGCTGAAATTGATCGCCGAAAAGGCTTACGACGTTGGCTACACCGCCAAGCTTCACTTCTCTACCTACGACATTGTAGAGAAAGCCCCAGGATGGATTGGCCTGATCTCATTGGTGATTGGCGTCCTGGCACTCTACATCGATTTTTTGGCGGCCAAACATGTCTCGGCGCTCATCACCGTGATCGGTATCTGCAGCCTTTACATCACCTATTACGCCGACTCCAAAGAGCAGTACTTCCAATCTGGTAACAAACTGACGGATTTGCTCAATCAGTTGAAGGCTATGTCTGCACGGTGCAAATCCACCCAGCAATTCACCGCCGCCGATCAAGCTGAACTGAATCAAATCACCGCGGACTTCGGGCCGGCCTGCCAGAGGAAACACATCCTGTTCTCGGGTTGGCTTGCCCACAAAAAATTCTTCTGGGATTACCAGATCGACTGGATCGCTGAGCACCGCAAGTTCTCACTCCTCAGAGACAAGATCCCTTTTTCTGTTTACGCCCTGATCGTCGTGATTCTGATCGCCGCAGCGGGCGGTTCTTGGCTTGCCGCGCACCCGGAACTCCTCCTCTCCCTTAAGGATGTCTGCACTCATGAGTAAAGAGCTTTTTGAGCAGTTTCGCAGGAACCTGGCGGTCAAGAATGCCGACGAGATTTCCAAGAGCTACCGGCAGATCACTGAAAAGCTCAATGAAAAGTACTACGACAGCACCTCTGACACCTTGCACTGCCGGCAAGTCGGCTCATACGGGCGCCACACTGCCGTAGATGGCGTGAGCGATCTGGACATGGCGTTCGTGTTGCCGTGGTCGGTGTACGATCGCTTCCAGCGCTACGAAAACAACAAGCAGTCGTCTCTGTTGGGGGAGATCCGGCTGGCTCTCAAAGAACGGTTTCCTACCCACGACGTCAAGGCGCAGCAGCAGGTTGTATCGATAGATTTCTCGGACTACGTGGTAGAAGTGCTCCCGGTTTTCGAGCACGACGACGGCAGCTACACCTACCCGGATGCCAATGACGGAGGCAGCTGGAAAAAGTGCAATCCCGTCGCCGAGATTGATGAGATCAACAGCCTGAACCAGGACAAGAACCATAACCTCAAGCGCTTGTGCAAAATGGTTCGCGCCTGGAAAAACGACCATGGCGTTCCGATGAAAGGCATGCTGATCGACACGCTGTGCTATCAGTTTCTCAACAGCACTGCGGACTATGACACCAAGTCCTATGCCGCCTACGGCGAAATGACCCGCGATTTCTTCGCCTACTTGGTCGATGTCGACGAGGACAAGGAACAATGGCGGGCGCCTGGCAGTGGCTCCATCGTCACCAAATCAGGCAACTTCCACCCCAAGGCCAAGAAAGCGTTGAGACGCTTGCAAGAGGCCCTTGACGACGTTGAGGTGGCCCATGAGCGGTGGAGCACAGTCTTTGGCGAGCACTTCCCTGAGTACGTCGAGCAGGAGAAGAGGCAGGCGATCGCAGAAAATCGGGTCAAGAACGGCGAGCAGTTTATCGGTCAGAAATTCAGACTCGACATCCAGTACACGCTGCGGATCGATTGCTCGGTCAAAAACGAGGGCGACAGGCTGCGCAATCTGATGTCACGCGTCATCGCATATCGTATTCCCAGGCAGCGTGAATTGACGTTCTGGGTCTCCGAGATCGATGTTCCACCCCCATACAAAATTTACTGGAAGGTGAAGAACGTCGGGCCTCAGGCTATTGAGCGCGACATGATCCGCGGTCAGATTCGCATCGACAGCGGTTACCGACAGATCACTGAACACTCTACCTTCCAGGGCGACCACTACGTCGAGTGCTACGCGGTCAAAGAGAACGTATGTGTTGCTCGTAGCCGGATCGTCGTCCCGATCTGACTGGATCCAGGAGGTGTGCCAGGTGCAGGCAACATGTAGATCGCTCCCGGTAAACCTCCCGATACCCCCCTACAGATGCGCGCTGCTATTCACGATACGAAGCGAAAATACCTCGCAGGGAGCACGGTTGATTCACCGGGGTCGTAAATCAGATCGTGCCGTCGTCACAGGCCATCGCTTGATCTATTGGACGAAGGGGGTGAAGCTCCAAAACCTGAACTGGCGCACATTCGTTGCCACCGTCACAAGGACAAATGCATGCCTGCTGTAAAAAGGATCCTGCTGCCTGACACCAACCAGAGCCCTGAACATATTCTAAAGGGGGTCGGTGTTGCTGATCATCTCAGCGCCTCGTTGAATGTACCAGAGGTCATATTTCTGGTACCAGTCAAAGCCTCCCTTACCTCCGGCTCCCTGCATAATGCGCTCGGTGAAGCAGTCCACGGCGCCCTCGCTAAAGGGAAACCCATCAAGCTTCCTAGTGGTGCCGAGATGCGGTGCGAGACGATGCAAACTCTGCAATGGCTATCGCGGCCGTCCATAGTGATCGCTGTATATGCCAGCCAAAAGATGATGGACAAGATCGACGCACTGCAGAATGTGACAGCGGTCGTCGCGATCCCTTGGACGGCGGGGGAGATCGATGATTGGGTGCAGACTTGGTCACCACAAGTGTTGGGCCAGTCGAGCAAGCCAGCCAAACCAGCTGCCAAACTCATAGCAGACCCAGTCGTTGAGCAAGCGATGTTGTCGCTGACCAAGGTGATCAACAAAGCACACAACATCCTCCATCCGTCTGATGAGGAACACGCAAAGCGGATCCTTCGTATCCTTCGCTCGCGCGACCATCATGAACCTGCGGAAAACATTCGCCGCTGGGCAATCAAGCACGGCTGGCTGCCCAAGGCGGCTGAGCGGCTGGAGACTTTGGCAGAGAAGGCGTTCGCCTTGCGTGCAAAGCCGAAGCTCGATAATCCAGAGCATGCAGAACAGAGCTATCAGCGTTGGGCTGCCGCGACCACGTCACAATCGACTGAAGCTATTGAAGCGGTATCAACCGAGGCAGTCAAAAAGCAGGGCCTTTGATCACCCGGTCACGTTTGTGCTGTTACCAGCCAAGGCCAATAGCTGGGGCGACCATCTCCCAAATGAGCCCCTATACGGACTTAGAGGTGGTGGAAGCGCGAAAAATTGCCATCACGGTGAGGCCCGACGTAGAGAAGGAAAACGTAGTAGCCACTGGCGTGATCCACCTGCTGGTAATAAATGCGCGGACAATTTTGTCGCGTGGTGCCATCACCTTGCTTCAGGTGGATCTGCGAGGTGAGTTTGTGGATCTGAGCCCCGTCCAAATACACTTCTAGCTCGATATGAGAGCCGCCTGTCTGAGCAAGCTTGACGTTACGCGCGCCAAAGAACGCCTCCATTGTGCCGGCTGTACGACCGTTCAGACGTATGGTCTCGACTAACAGGTCGATTGAGTCCTTGATGAACTGATAGCGCTGCACTGTCACTTCATCGCAGGTATCAATCGCGTCGCCAACCACAACCAAGGTAGGACAAGCCGCGACCGCATCAGCAATATAAACAGAGGGAGAAGTGAAGGCTTCGGGGCCGCAGATCGCAGATACCATCAGCTTGCTGATGAGCGTGGATATCTGTTGATCCATTTTGGTCTTGCGACGAAGCGTAGGCCAGCCGTCTTCTCCCTGACGGAAGTAAATCACCTGGGCGCCCATCTGCTGCATTTCCTGAAGCTCGCCAAGCAAATCATCAGGCAGATAGGCATAGGGCAGCACGAAGATCAGCGCATCGCTGAAATCATCCCCCACAGTATTGCAATATTCCCAAAGCGAATGGATGGCAGTGCCCGGATGAGGCAGCAAGTAGTACTCGCCTCGATTACCCCAGCCCACAGTAACTATCTGTGCCCTTTTCCCTCGCTTAACCAGAGCACTTTCAACGCGGGAACGTTCGTGCTGGGGCAGGCCAATAATGAATGCATTGGTCATCCCTGCCACCGCTCCTTAGAATCGCGACTTGGCCAGTACGCAACTCAGCAGGGCTGGAATTGCTATCGTCACGATATCGCGGTCATCCATCATGGCCAGCAGTCGCTGGGCCTGCTCACGAGGCCCCATCGTCACCGCTACAGCCACCTGAGGTTGCCCAGCTGTCGGCACAGATTCGCCGCCGGGGTTAGCCTTAAGCATCTCAGACGACACGCCATTAGCCTCGGCCCATTGTTCGATGATATCGCCCATGCACTGGGCCCGAAACTGCTTCCACTGGGACTGCCGTTGCCCCAAGGCACGGGCAAACAGTAGGTTCAACTTACTTGAGTACGGCTCATCGAGCAGGCGCTCAAGAGACGAAACATCTTCCGCCGGCAACCCGCCTGAAGCCAGGAAATTGTGCATCCACCCCTTCTGAGTTTGCCCATCAACCAAGGCAATCTCCGCGAAACGGTGCGGCTGCTCATTGACCAGCGCTTCCTGGTCGGCGTGGATGCCTTCAAGAAAGTGGATGATCTGGCCAGTCGTTCTGTCCAGATAGCGCTTACGGCTGGCATTCAGATTCGCAAACGCCTGCCAAACGTCACCTCGAACGACCTTCGCAGCCTCCCCGGCTTCCTTGGCTGCCCAAGACGCACTCGAGTCCGCAACCGGTAATTCTGCACCTTTTGAAACGGGCGAACCGATGGTTAGCGCAGGGGCGATGGAAGAGATAGTAAAATTGGAGACATGATGAGGCGCCCCTTTGAGGGACACAGTGATGTCGCCACCTTCAGCGGACTTTTCAACCGTGAGATGCTGACCCAGCTCACCAATAAGGAAATCGGAAAATTTTCGGTAACCGAACTGCTGCTCGTTGAGCGCCTGAAGGCCAGATCCAACAAGAGTACGATTCAAACGCTGCTTAAGACGCGCTCCCACTTCCGAGGGGCGCCCCTTGAGAAGTTCAAGGATGGCATTCTGTAGGTACAGGGAGTCCATATTTGCTCCAGGCAAGATTGATAAACCCACCACAGAAGGTGGTGGGTATCTTCAAATTCATAAACTGCCTGGTTCCATAACTGTCAACATCGTCATCTGGAGCGCGGAACGCCACACGAACCAGCACACTGGCAATGTCACAGCCCTTGAAATGCATCTGGATAGCTCATGGTACCCAATGATCTCGCAGTGGTACTCCTAAGCGCGCACGTGACAGCCAAGGAGACGTATAGCAATCATAAGCAAGGCCAGCTCGGTGAGTCAAACCGTTTTGTACAATGTACAGTGATACTGTACCGCGTAACCGCCTAGGGCCCTACCTGCACTGCCCTCCTAGCCAACCTCGCTCAGCCATCGGCTCTGAAGGCCTAGAGATGACAGTTTCGGTTGAACCTCACGCAGGGTATTGACACGAAACTGCAGATGCCTATGCTACAGGGGTTGCGTAGGCCACAAGACACGGGATGCAAGCCGCACCCGCCCAAATGATGCACTGGCCAGACAATCAGTGAACTAAGCACCGCCCCCATGCGGCAGGGCCTGTGCTAACTATTGTCTAAAATCAGAGTGCAATCATGACTGAACAACCCTCCCCTCGCATCGCTCGCTGGCTTCGTGAACAACAAGCGCAGATTGAGCAAAATCGTACCTTCAAGTCGGACTACCTGCTTCTGCCGGACGGTCACACCGTCGGAGAACTGCGCCATGCAGGCACGGACGTCAACGTCTACTGCCAGGAACACTTCGAGACCTCCCTGGATCAGCTGATAGCGAATGCTCGACAGCACTTCGAAATCGTGACGGATGCCGCGGCTTATCTGATGGGCGGCATCATGAGAGCCATCAAGCTTGGCGAACCTGCGTTCCTTCACGAAGAAGGCTTGCTGAAGGTTGAGCGCGACCTGCTCTCCTGCGCCCAACAGGATTACGCCGATGCCAAAATGCAGCTAGGCCTGCTCTACTGCTCGGCAGGCAAGTACTTCGGGCATACCGAAGAAGAAGGCCTGACTTGGATGCTACGGGCCTTCAATAGCAACCACTCCGATGCGCCCTCCGAGATTGGCAATTACTACCTGCGCAGAGAGAACTGGGAAAAAGCTGCCAAGTTCCTGCGCAAGGGCGACATGCGAAAATGCGCGATGTCTGCATTCAGGCTGGCTCAGATGTACCACCAGGGTGCTGGGTCGATCAAACAGGACGTCAAAAAGGCGTTCAAGCTGTACGGGCAAGCGTCCATGCGTGGATACCCGGAAGCTACCGTTGAGATGGTCGAGCTGTTCTTGACTGATCCTGAAACCTTCCCGCTCCGGGCAACGCCGGAGGAGCTTCTGCGTGAGGCGATCGCAGATGGATACCCAAGGGCAATGTTCTGGCTCGCAGACATGTTCGAGAACGGCCAACACGCAGAGCAGGATCTCAACGAGGCCGTAAAGCTGTACCAGCAGGCTGCCGAAATGGGGCTAGCCGCAGCAGAGCTCAAAATGGGCAACATCCACGATGAGAGCCACCGCGACGTGTTCACGGCGTACAAGGATGCTGAACAAGCGCTCCATTGGTATGAGCGGGCTGCCAATAACCCCGAGAACGATGAGGTACGTAAGCGTGCCTTCCTCGCGCTGGGTGACATTGGCATGAAAGCAGAGCAGTACGAACTGGCTCAGCGCTGCTTTCTGAATGCTGTGCGTTTTGGGTCAGCGATGGGCCAGCGCTTGGCTGCACAGGCAGCTCACCTGCACGACGCTCAGCAACGCGCTAAGGGGGGCAAGTAACATGACCCGACTTATCGCTTGCCCCCACTGCGTAGACGGCTACACCAGCTGCCCTGTTTGCCAAGGAGGCCGTGCAATGGTCACTTGCCCTGACTGTGGCGGTGATGGCTGCTGGTACGACCCAGATGCTGAAAAACTGCGTGAATGCAACCGCTGCGAGGGAGAGGGAGCGGTCGACGCCGACGCCTGTGAGCATTGCGGTGGCCAAGGCTCAGTTCTCTGCACGCCTTGTCATGGAACAGGCTCGATCTCCGAAGACGACTGCCAGACTTGTGGCGGAACGGAAGAAGTGACCTGCAGCCTTTGCCTGGGCTCTGGAGAAGGAAGCAGCACGGACGACGGGCTCTGTGAACGGTGTGACGGCTCAGGACGTGAGAGCTGCCCTGCCTGTACGTAAGGTCTGAGTAGGGACAAGCCGGTGGGAGGAATCCCGCCGGCTTTTTTGTGATCCGTCACTTGGCAGCGCTAGGGCAACTCCAGTACCTTCTCAAGGACATCGAGCATGCCTGGTTTGAAAACCCCCTCCCCTCTGATCGAGCACATCGCCCGAGTCGCATTGCTTCAGTTTGAAGTCATTCAGGAATCCTTCGAGCGTACGTATTCAAGGGCTCGCCGCTCCAGGGAACTGAGCTTGAAGTCCGGCACACTGCCAGCACGGTCGTCAATCCGGATCACCTTTCCAGAGGGATGGATTTCTTTGATAGCAGCCTGCGCTTCAGCTAGCTCATGAGGGCCTGCTAAACCAGTAACCGCAATTGCGGATCTTGAATCTCGTCAGCCCAACGCCTCCCCGGCGTGGTACTCCTGGCAAACCTCGTAGATCGCTTCATGCGAAGCCCTCTGCTTCGGCTTCTTCGCACACATCATGGCGAGCATTTTCAGAGGTATCATGCGTATCCTCTCTCGCCGCCCACTCGCACCAGTTGGGCTACCGTCGCTAAGTCATAATTCCCTGGAATGCACTCCTGAATGGCAGACCCTTTAGCCCGGTCGATCGGACAGAGCAGGCATTCGAACGTGTTAGCTGATAGACTGCGCGCCGTAATTACTTTGAGGATTTTTTGATGGCCACTAACCGCTCCCGTCGTCTTCGCAAAAAGCTTTGTGTAGACGAATTTCAGGAATTGGGCTTCGAGCTGAACCTGGAATTTAAGGAAGATTTGGATGATGAGGCAGTCGACGCATTCCTCGATGACTTCCTGACCGAAGCCATGGACGCTAATGGCTTGGATTACGTCGGCGGCGATGACTTCGGTCTGGTTTGCAAAGCCGAGCGCGGTTCGGTTACCGAAGAGCAACGTGCAGCTGTTGAAGCATGGCTCAAAGGCCGTAGCGAAGTGACCAAGGTTGAAGTCAGCCCTCTGCTCGACGCCTGGTATCCAGAAAAGCCGATCAACGCAGCTAAGTGATCGCGCTGAGCCGCAGCGAGTAACTGCGGATTGTCAAAAGACCACCTTTCGAGGTGGTTTTTTTATGGGCGGTCGCAAAGCGAGCTTGTAGCTCAAGGCCAATTCGTAGCCTGAAGGCCGGGGCGATCTGGGGGATTGGATAGGTGCGAACGAGAGCTTACTGATGGCTGCCGGCAGGGGATGCGGCATGAGGCGAGCCAGATTTGGAAGGAGATGAAGAGGGATTTTTGACAACCGACCGACTATTTTTCGCTAATTGGCAAAACCTGGAATTCATCAACGCACAGCTTCTTGCGCAGACGACGGGAACGGTTGGTAGCCATGAAACAATCCTCTTGAGTATTAACGCGCGGCACTTTACCAGTTTCCACGCTACAAAGGCGCTTTTCCGTCGAACGTGGCGCATCAGCGCTGCGCTTGGGGCATAATGCGCTCTATATTTCATCCTGGGGTGATCATCTCGTACAGCCCCATTGTCTTTTTCCCTCGTGCGCAGGGTATTTAATCCATATGATCAAAAAGCTCCGCCCCCTCGTTCTCGCTGGCCTGCTGCTGCCGCTGGCATTGCCCAGCCAGGCAGCTGCCGTCAATACCTCCCTGCCGCCGAAAGTCCAGCAAGCACTGAAGGCCAACAAGCTGCAGGACAGCGCACTGTCACTGGTCATGCTGCCGCTTAACGGTCCTGGCTCGGCGACCGTGTTCAACGCGGATGTATCGGTCAACCCAGCCTCGACCATGAAGCTGGTCACCACCTATGCCGCCCTTGAGCTGCTCGGCCCCACTTTCCAATGGAAGACCGAGTTCTACACCGACGGCACCCTGAGCAACGGTGTGCTCAATGGCAACCTCTACCTCAAGGGCGGCGGCGACCCCAAGCTGAACATGGAAAAGCTCTGGCTGCTGATGCGTGACCTGCGCGCCAATGGCGTGCGCACCGTTACCGGCGACCTGGTACTGGACCGCAGCCACTTCGTGCAACCCAACCTGCCGCAGTTCGACGATGACGGTGGCGACGTCAACAAGCCGTTCCTGGTCAAGCCGGATTCGCTGATGATCAACCTCAAGGCCCTGCGCTTCGTTGCCCGCAACGACGGCGGCAAGGTCACCGTTGCCGTCGAGCCACCGATCGCCAGCATCCACATCGACAACCAGGTCAAGGCCGTGGCCTCCAAGCAGTGCAGCGGCGACGTGCGCTACAACCCGGTGCAGCAAGCCGACGGCATCAGCGTGACCGTCACCGGCCAGCTGGGCGATGGCTGCAATTCGCAGACCTACCTGTCGCTGCTTGACCACCCGACCTACGCTGCCGGTGCCGTGCGGGCCATCTGGAACGAGCTGGGTGGCAGCATCCAGGGCCGTGACCGCATCGAAAACGTGCCCAAGAGCGCTCGCCTGCTGGCCCGGGCCTTCTCGCCCGACCTGGTTGAGGTGATCCGCGACATCAACAAGTACAGCAACAACACCATGGCCCAGCAGCTGTTCCTGAGCATCGGCGCGCAGTTCCGCACCGACGCCGACGGCGACGACGCCCGTGCCGCGCAGCGCGTGGTGCGCCAGTGGCTGGCCAAGAAAGGCATCACCGCGCCGCACCTGGTGATGGAGAACGGCTCCGGCCTGTCGCGCGCCGAGCGGGTCAGCACCCGCGAAATGGCGGCACTGCTGCAAGCGGCGTGGAACAGCCCGTATGCCGCCGAGTTCATGAGTTCGATGCCACTGGTGGGTATGGACGGCACCATGCGCAAACGCCTGAAGCGCACCGCTTTGACCGGCGAAGGGCACATCAAGACCGGCACCCTGAATACCGTACGGGCGATCGCCGGCTTCAGCCGCGACAGCAACGGCAATACCTGGGCGGTGGCGGCGATCCTCAACGATCCGAAGCCATGGGGCGCCTCGCAGGTGCTCGACCAAGTGCTGCTGGACCTGTACCGCCAGCCGAAGCTGAACAACAACGCCACGGCTGCAGCACCTTGATGCTTCGATAACCTGCACCGGCCTCTTCGCGGGCTCACCTGCGAAGAGGCCGGTGCAGGCAACAAAGAAACTTCAGGTCAACTCTGCCTCAACCCGGTCGCGGCCTGCCTGCTTGGCCGCATATACCCCCGCGTCCGCCCTCAACAACAGGGCATCAGCTCCCTCCCCCTGCCGCCACCCGGCCACGCCAAAGCTTGCAGTCACCTTGCCTACCCCATCCACTGGCACACTGCGCACGCCTTGCCACAGCTCCGTGGCCAGCGTCCGCGCCTGTTCGACATTGCTTCCAGGGCACAGCACCATGAACTCCTCCCCACCCAACCGGCAGAACACATCGGTGCGGCGCAAGCGCTGGCCAATGCGTTGGCACAGGCTGCGCAGTACATGGTCACCCACGGCATGGCCGTACTGATCGTTGATGCGCTTGAAATGGTCTATGTCGAGCATGATCACGGCCAGGTCCTGCTTGTCACGCTGGGCACGATCCAGTTCCACCTTGAGTCGTTCCTGAAAATAGCGGCGGTTATGAATACCGGTCAGCGAATCGGTGACCGACAGCGCCCGTAACTCTTCTTCCACCCCTTTGAGGTCGGAAATATCGGTGAGATAGCCATGCCATAGCGTGCAACCGTTCTCGCCGACCTCGGGCGTTGCCTCACCGCGCACCCAACGCAATCCGGCCCGCGGCAGGCATACCCGGTACTCTTCGCGCCACGGCGACAGGTGTTCGGCGGAATAACGCACCGAACGGCGCACGCGCTCCAGGTCATCGGGATGAATGCGCTCGAACACCACCGAAGCATCCTCGCGCAGCAGTTGCAGGTCGACCTCGTAGATGTCGAACAGCCCCTGACTGGCGTAGGGGAAGCACGAGTGGCCATCGGCGTCCAGCCGGTACTGGTAGATCCCGCCCGGCACTTCCGCGCTGAGCTTCTCCAGCAACCGATCTCGCAGGGCCAGGGCTTCGTGCACCCGGCGCCGCTCGGTGACATCGATACAGATCGCCAGGTAGCCGACCCAGAGCCCCTGCTCGTCGAGCACGGCAGTCACCAGCATGTTGGCCAGCAAATGACTGCCATCCTTGCGCACCAGGGTCCACTCGCCAGGTTCGCCGCCGCTCTCCTGAATGGTCTCGGCGAACATTGCCTGGCCTCCGGCAATGTGCCGCCCATAGCGCAGGCTCAAAGCATGGGCACGCTGGCTGAGTTCTTCAGGCATCACCAGGTGCTCCAGGTGCAGGTGCCCGATCGCCTCGCTGGCCGAATAACCCAGCATGCGTTCGGCACCGGCGTTGAAGGTGCTGATCTCGCCTTTGAGGCCGGTCGCGATGATGGCCACCTGGGTCGCGGCATCCAGTACGCTGCGCAACTGGTTGTGGGTCTCGCGCAACGATTGCTCGCTGACCCGCAGCTCCGCCGTACGTTGCTCGACCAGGGTCAAGGCACGCTGGCGCTGGCTGAACAGGTTGTACAGCAAAACACTCAGCAGCAGGCTCAACAAGCCGCCCAGCAGCCCCACGGCCAAGGCGGCAGTGGACTGGTTGGCCCGCAGGAATGCCTGGCTCGGGCGCATGTCGAGCTGAAAATGATGGTCGGCAAGACGCAGCAGCTGCGTGCTGACCATGGCCAGTGCCGCCACCGGATTCTGTGAATCGAACAACACTTCGTGGCCGTCCCGCCCGCTCGGGTCGATGATGCGCACCACCAGATTGTCGTCTTCAGCGATGGGTAGGCCTTCGGTGACCAACTGGCGCACGTTCAGCAAGGCCATGACATATCCCGCTGGCGGGTCATCCGGCCATGCAGCACGGAATACCGGTGCGACCATCAACAGCCCACGGCTAAGGTCCGGGGCGACGCTGAGCATGTCCAGCGGCTCGGAAACCGCCATGCTGCCCGGCAGCGTGGCGCGCGCCAAGGCCTGCTCACGGGCCGGCTGGCTGCGCAGGTCGAGCCCGTAGGGCTGCCCCTGCATACGCTCGGCCTGGGTATACAGCACCGGGTAGTAATAGGCTCGGCGTGGCGAAGGGTGCCAGTGCCCAGCGCCATCCACCTCGCGGATCAGGTAATCCTGCCCCAGCCAGGCACTGGCCTGGCGCTCGAACTCGCGCCGCTGCCCGCCCTCGACCCGCGGCGCCCAGGAATACGCCTGGGTCCGCTGCAACAAGGGCCGGGCATAGCCATCGAACTCGCTCGGGGTGATTTCATTGGCGTAGGTGAAGAAGCGCCGCAAGCCATCCAGGCGTTGCTCCTGGTCGTCGAAACGCTCGGCTATACGGCTATGGCGCTCGCTGGCCA
The DNA here is from genome assembly GCF_021602465.1 of Pseudomonas urethralis. Lineage (NCBI taxonomy): Bacteria > Pseudomonadati > Pseudomonadota > Gammaproteobacteria > Pseudomonadales > Pseudomonadaceae > Pseudomonas > Pseudomonas urethralis. The sequence continues at coordinate 24,849 of NZ_BQIJ01000017.1, read as the reverse complement.
ACAGTTCGAAGCGCTGGCGCAACTGCTGCTTGTAGAACGCCTGCGCGGCCAGCGCGAGGCCAGCCGACAGCAGCACGCCGGCCACCAACGCGACCAGCGCCACCGCCCAGGCAGCCATTGCCTCGCGGCACAGGCCCAGTACCTTCGCACGCACGCCCCACTTCGACATAGAGAGATCTCATCACGTCAGCGTCCTGCGAAACTTCTGGCCCTGTGCTGAGTTATAGCTATTGGCCACTAGGCGCGCAATGCGCCTCGTCCAATTAACGCAACTGCAGGCGCCAGGCGCGGTGGATCCGGTTGTTGCGAGCGAAGTCCGGGTCCAGGGTCTGGGCGCTGATTTCCTCCACGGCATAGCGCGTGCTGACATGCTCATCGAGCTGGAACTTGCGGAAGTTGTTGGAGAAATACAGCACGCCGCCGGGTGCCAGGCGGGCCATGGCCAGGTCGAGCAATTGCACATGGTCGCGCTGGACGTCGAACACCCCTTCCATGCGTTTGGAGTTGGAGAAGGTCGGCGGGTCGATGAAGATCAGGTCGTAGCTGTCGCGGTTGGCTTCCAGCCAGGCCATCACGTCGCCCTGCTCCAGGCGGTTACGCTCGGAGAAGCCGTTCAACGCCAGGTTGCGCCGTGCCCAGTCCAGGTAGGTTTTCGACAGGTCGACGCTGGTGGTGCTGCGGGCGCCGCCCTTGGCCGCGTGCACGGTCGCCGTGGCGGTATAGCAGAACAGGTTGAGGAAGCGTTTGCCAGCCGCCTCGCGCTGGATGCGCATGCGCATCGGACGGTGGTCGAGGAACAGCCCGGTATCCAGGTAGTCGGTAAGGTTGACCAGCAGCTTGACGCCGCCCTCGTTCACCTCCTGGAAGCGGCCTTCGGTGGCCTGACGCTCGTACTGGCGCGTGCCGCTCTGGCGCTCGCGGCGCTTGAGCACCACTCGCTGCGGGTCGATGTTCAGTGCCTGGGGGATCGCCGCCAGTGCGTCGAGCAGGCGTGCCTGGGCCCTGTCCGGGTCGATCGAGCGCGGGGCTGCGTATTCCTGCACGTGCACCCAATCCTGATAGAGGTCGACTGCCAGGGCATACTCGGGCATGTCGGCATCGTACAGGCGGTAGCAGTCGACCTGCTCGCGGCGGGCCCACTTGCCCAGCTGCTTGAGGTTCTTTTGCAGGCGGTTGGCGAACATCTGTGCGCCTTCCGAGAGGCGTGCCGGCTCGCTGGCAACCGCCGCTGGGCGGCGGGACTCGCCATTGTCGGCCTGGGCCTCGCGGCGCTCGCCGGTGACGAACTGATCAGGCTGAACCTTGAACAGCAGCAGCTTGCACGGCAAGGCGCCGTTCCAGAAGGCATATTGCTTGTGACTGCGGATGCCCATGCGCTTGCCCAGCTCCGGCGCGCCGGTGAACACCGCCGCTTCCCAGCCCATGCAGGCCTGGCGCAGGCGCTCGCCAAAGTTCTGGTAGAGGTACAACAGGCTGGCTTCGTCACCCAGGCGCTCGCCGTACGGGGGGTTGCTGATGACCAGGCCTTTCTGGTTCTGGTCCGGGCGTGGCTCGAAGGTGCTGACTTCGCCTTGGTAGATCTTCACCCAGTCGCCCAGGCCGGCACGCTCGACGTTGTTGCGCCCCGGCTGGATCAGCCGCGGGTCGGCTTCGTAACCGCGAATCCACAGTGGCGGCTTGGCCAGGCCGGCTTGCGCACGGGCCAGGCCCTCTTCGTGGACCTTGCGCCAGGTGGCCGGCACATGGCCGAGCCAGGCACTGAAGCCCCAGCGCTCACGCTTGAGGTTGGGGGCAATGTCGGCAGCGATCATCGCCGCCTCCACCAGGAAGGTACCGACACCGCACATCGGGTCGGCCAGGGCGCCGCCTTGGGCAGCAATGCGCGGCCAGCCGGCGCGGATCAGCACCGCAGCGGCCAGGTTTTCCTTCAGCGGCGCGGCGCCTTGCTGCAGGCGATAGCCACGCTGGTGCAGGCTGTGGCCGGACAGGTCGAGCGAGAGGATCGCCTCGCCACGGTCCAGGCGCAGGTGCACGCGGATATCCGGGTCGACCTTTTCCACCGATGGGCGCAGGCCCTCACGGTTGCGCAGTTTGTCGACGATCGCGTCCTTGACCTTGAGCGCACCGAAGTGAGTGTTGTCGATGCCCGAGCCATGGCCGCTGAATTCCACGGCCAGGGTGCCGTCGGCGGCCAGGTGGTCGGCCCAGTCGACGGCATGCACGCCATCATAGAGGTCGTCGGCATTCTTCATCGAGAAGCGCTTGAGCACCAGCAGCACGCGGTTGGCCAGGCGTGACCACAGGCACAGGCGGTAGGCGGTTTCCATGTCGGCGGCGCCGCGAATGGCCGAGGTGTGCTCACGCACATCATCCAGGCCGAGGCCTCGGGCCTCTTCGGCAAGCAGGCCTTCCAGGCCTTTGGGGCAGGTGAGATAGAGTTCGAAACGGTCCGACATGAGTATTCCAGCGCCTTGGGCTATGTAAGTGACGAGGCGACGCATCGCCTTGCCGATGTTTGCCCGAACGCCCTTCCAGCAAGCGTCCGAGTGGCCTTCCCCGCTGCGTCATCGCAACCGAGGGGCCGGGCCGCCTGATCGATCTGCCGCTCGCCAAGTGGCAAAAACAGCTTAGATCATCAGGCAGTACCAATAATTTCCGTCGACGTCGCGGGCCGTGTGACCCTTCGTCGCATTACCAAATATTTCTGTCATCCCGTCGCAACGCTGGCGAAATGACGCCAAGGTTCGGCAAACCCTGATCATAGCGGGCTCAACGCCAAACAAGGTTGAGTCGCATTTATTTACTTATCCCCTCACCCTCGGAAAGGTTACGTGCTTATGACAAATTGATCATTCCCACCGTGACCTGCATTCGTTAGAACTGGTCTCAGGCCGCTTCGCAATGAGGCGGCACTTTCAGCTCGCCACGCCGGCAGCGAGCGCAAAACCGGCAGAAAGACTCTGCCCGGCCTCGGAGAGGCCGACGGGACATTACAGTCAACAAGTGAGGGCAACACCCTATGAGAAGACTTAAGCGTGATCCGTTGGAAAGAGCATATTCACGTGGCTATCAATACGGGGTCACCGGCAAATCCCGCGAACTTTGCCCCTTTACACTTCCTTCAGTTCGCCAAGCCTGGATCAACGGCTGGCGCGAAGGTCGCGGTGATAACTGGGACGGAATGACTGGCACCGCTGGCATCCATAGACTCAACGAAAATCACGCCGTTGGCTGAACGAGGACACTGAATTCGAGTTACCCATGCGCGCCCTATCCGGGCGGCGGGCTTCGGCCCAGGGGCCCCTTGAAGGGGCCCTTTTTTATGCCCGCCTTCAGGCCTTGGGCATTGCCGCGATTGCATCCACCGCCTCACGGATCAGCGCAGGGCCCTTGTAGATGAAGCCCGAATAGATCTGCACCAGGCTCGCCCCGGCGGCGATCTTCTCTGCCGCATGGCGGCCTTCGGTAATGCCACCGGCGGCGATGATCGGCAGCTTGCCACCCAGCTCGCCCGCCAGCACCTTCACAATGTGCGTGCTCTTCTCCAGCACGGGCGCACCCGACAAGCCGCCAGCCTCACCGCCATGCTCCAGACCTTCGACACCCTCGCGGCCCAGGGTGGTGTTGGTGGCAATCACCGCATCCATTCCCGATTGCATCAGTGCCGCTGCCACCAGCGCGGTTTCCTCATCGCTCATGTCTGGCGCGATCTTGATCGCCAGCGGCACGCGCTTGCCATGCTCGGCGGCCAGCTGCTCACGGCGCTCGGCCAACGCATCGAGCAGTTGCTTGAGCGAGTCGCCGAACTGCAGGCTGCGCAGGCCGGGGGTATTCGGCGAGCTGACGTTGACGGTGATGTAGCTGGCTTCGGTATAGACCTTGTTCAGGCAGATCAGGTAATCGTCGACTGCACGCTCGACCGGGGTATCGAAGTTCTTGCCGATATTGATGCCCAACACGCCGTCGTAACGCGAAGCCCGCACACGCTCGAGCAGGTGATCGACGCCCAGGTTGTTGAAACCCATGCGATTGATGATCGCCGTCGCCTGCGGCAGGCGGAACAACCGCGGTTTGGGGTTGCCCGGCTGCGGACGCGGGGTCACGGTGCCGATCTCGACGAAGCCGAAGCCCAGCTGGGCAAAGCCGTCGATGGCCGCGCCGTTCTTGTCCAGGCCCGCCGCCAGCCCCACCGGGTTGGCGAAGTTCAAGCCCATCACGGTCACCGGCAGCGCCGCCGGCTGCTTGCACAGCACACCGTTGAGCCCAAGCCGGCCACCGGCGCCGATCAGGTCCAGGGACAGGTCATGGGAGGTTTCCGGAGAAAGCTTGAACAGCAGCTGGCGGGCCAGGGTATACATGGGCGGGCAAGGCTCGGGGTAAGTGAGGCAGCGATTATAGCCAGCGCGCGCCCGGCATGACAGGGGCTTGGCACATGGGTTGCTACTTCGTTTGCCTACAGCCTATTCAGTACAGGCGAGGACCTTTGTGAATACCGCACCTCTAGCCTGGGTAAACGGCAGCGACGCGCCGGAAAAAACCCGCCTCAACATCGGCTACATGGCCCTGACCGATTGCGCCTCGGTGGTGGTCGCTGCCACCCAGGGCTTTGCCCAGCAGCACGGCCTGACCCTCAACCTGGTACGTCAGGGGTCCTGGGCCGGCCTGCGCGACAAGCTGGCCAACGGCGAGCTGGATGCCGCCCATTGCCTGTACGGCCTGGTCTATGCCGTGCACCTGGGCATCGGCGGTGTACCGGCCAGCGCCATGGCGGTGCTCATGGGGCTGAACCAGAACGCCCAGGCCATCAACCTGTCACCCGCCTTGCAGCAGCAGGGCGTGACCAGCCCTGAGGCACTGGCGCAGCGGGTGCACCAGCAGGGCGCACGGCTGACCTTCGCCCAGACCTTCCCCACCGGCACCCATGCCATGTGGCTGTATTACTGGCTGGCCAGCCAGGGCATCCACCCGCTGCACGACGTCACCAGCGTGGTGGTGCCGCCGGCCCAGATGACGGCGCACATGCAGGCCGGGCGCATCGACGGCTTTTGCGTCGGCGAGCCCTGGGCTGCCGCCGCCGTCAGCCAGGGCCAGGGCTTCACCCTGGCCACCAGCCAGTCGATCTGGCCCGACCACCCGGAGAAGGTACTGGCCTGCACCCGCGCTTTCGTCGAGCACTGCCCCAACAGCGCCCGCGCACTGGTCAAGGCAGTACTCGCTGCCAGCCGGTTCATCGAACAGAGCCCGGAGAACGTGCGCAGCACCGCGCAACTGCTCAGCGGCAGCGCCTACCTCGACACACCGCTCGAAAACATCGAGCCGCGCCTGCTGGGCAACTATCAGGACGGCCTGGGCAACACCTGGCACGACCGGCACGCCCTGCGCCTGTTCGATCAAGGCCGCGCCAACCTGCCTTATCTGTCCGACGGCATGTGGTTCATGACCCAGTTCCGTCGCTGGGGCCTGTTGCGCGATGACCCCGACTACCTCGGCGTGGCTCGCCAGGTGCAGCAATTGCAGCTGTACCGCGAAGCCGCTGACGCACTCGGCGTGAGCAGCCCCGGCTCAGCCATGCGCAGCAGCCTGCTCATCGACGGCACGCGCTGGGACGGTACCGACCCCTATGCCTACGCCCGCAGCTTCCGCCTGCACGCCCTGGGCCAGGCGCCCGATGCCCGAGTCGGTCTGTGAGGGCCATGACCATGCTGCGCATCCTGCTGATCGACGACACCCAGAAGCAGCTTGGCCGCCTCAAGGCCGCATTGCGCGAAGCCGGATTCGAGGTGATCGAGGCGCCAGACCTGACCATCGACCTGCCCGCCTGCGTCGAAACGGTGCGCCCGGACGTCATACTGATCGATACCGATTCACCTGACCGTGACGTGATGGAACAGGTGGTGCTGGTCAGCCGCGACCAGCCACGGCCCATCGTGCTGTTCACCGACGAGCACGACCCGACGGTGATGCGCCAGGCGATCCAGGCCGGGGTCAGCGCCTACATCGTCGAAGGCATCCAGGCGGCGCGGCTGCAGCCCATTCTCGATGTCGCCATGGCGCGCTTCGAGAGCGACCAGGCACTCAAGGCACAGTTGCTGGCCCGTGACCAGCAACTGGCAGAGCGCAAGCGCATCGAGCAGGCCAAGGGGCTGCTGATGAAGATGAAGGACTGCAACGAAGAACAGGCCTACACCTTGATGCGCCGGCAGGCCATGAGCCGGCAGCAGAAGCTGGTCCAGGTGGCCGAGCAGATCATTGCCATGCATGAGATGCTCGGCTAGCGCTGCTGACGGCCTTGTAGATAGTGTCAGGGCTACAGGTGCATGCCTCTGGATGGTGTAAGGGCTGATAGGTGCTTGTCTCTAACTGTTCAGCGCTTGTGAGATCGAGCGCCGCCCGCGCGGCGCATCGCGGGCAAGCCCGCTCCCACATCTGTTTCGGGCCAGTTACTCCTGTGCCGCCAACAGGATCCGCCTTGGTGTATGACTGGAGACAGGTGGGGCGGCATAAGCTCCCACCGAGATGCATCGCCATGCTAACAAGGCGGTCCCTGTTGGCTTCATAGGAGAGATTGGCCCGAAACAGATGTGGGAGCGGGCTTGCCCGCGATGCGCCGCGCGGGCGGCGCTCGATCTCATAGGTGCTAAAGAGCTAAAGGCAGGCACCTCTGAGCCCAGACACTATGTAGAGGCAAGCACCAGCCAGCCCAGACAGTATCTACAGGGATCGCCTGCCAAGTAAAAAGTTGGCCCAGCTCTTGCTGAATAAACCTCACCGGTAGCCAACGGCGGTTGCCTCATAAAACTCCCGACAAAGACGTCGCTCTCCCCTCCACGCCAGTGGACCGGGTAGCGGCGTCTTTTCGTTTCCGCTGCATTGCCGAGTGAGGTGTTCGATGAGTACCAGCTTCTGGAAATCCGGGCATGTGCCCACGCTGTTCGCCGCGTTCCTGTATTTCGACCTGAGCTTCATGGTCTGGTACCTGCTTGGCCCGCTGGCGGTGCAGATCGCTGCCGACCTGCAACTGAGCGCCCAGCAGCGCGGCCTGATGGTGGCTACGCCGATCCTCGCCGGTGCAGTGCTGCGCTTCGTCATGGGCGTGCTGGTCGATCGCCTGTCGCCAAAGGCCGCCGGCCTGATCGGCCAGACGATTGTCATCGTCGCCCTGACCGGCGCCTGGTACCTGAGGGTGCACACCTATGAGCAAGCCCTGCTGCTGGGCGTGTTCCTCGGTGTGGCCGGCGCCTCGTTCGCCGTGTCGCTGCCGCTCGCCTCGCAGTGGTACCCGCCACAGCACCAGGGCAAGGCCATGGGCATCGCCGGCGCAGGCAACTCCGGTACGGTGTTCGCCGCCCTGCTGGCCCCGGTGCTGGCTGCCGGGTTTGGCTGGAACAACGTGTTCGGCTTTGCCGTGCTCCCGCTGTTGCTGACCCTGGCGCTGTTCGCCCTGCTGGCCCGCAATGCCCCGCAGCGGCCCAAGCCAAAGGCAGCAGCCGATTACCTCAGTGCCCTGGGCGACCGTGACAGCTGGTGGTTCATGTTCTTCTACAGCGTCACCTTCGGCGGCTTTATCGGCCTGGCCAGCGCCCTGCCCGGCTACTTCAGCGACCAGTACGCCCTGAGCCCGGTGACCGCCGGCTACTACACCGCCGCCTGCGTGTTCGCCGGCAGCCTGATGCGCCCGCTGGGTGGTGCCCTGGCCGACCGCTTCGGCGGCATCCGCACCCTGCTCGGCATGTACAGCGTGGCTGCCATCTGCATCGCGGCAGTTGGCTTCAACCTGCCCAGTGCCGCAGCCGCCCTGGCGCTGTTCGTCAGTGCCATGCTCGGCCTCGGCGCTGGCAATGGCGCGGTGTTCCAGCTGGTACCGCAACGCTTCCGCCAGGAGATCGGCGTGATGACCGGGCTGATCGGCATGGCCGGTGGCATCGGCGGCTTCCTGCTGGCAGCAGGGCTCGGCGCCATCAAGCAGCACACCGGCGACTATCAGCTGGGCCTGTGGATGTTCGCCAGCCTCGGCGTGCTCGCCTGGTTCGGCCTGCACGGGGTCAAGCAACGCTGGCGTACCACCTGGGGCTCGGCAGCGGTTACCGCTGCACGGGTCTGAGGATGACCATGAGCCTGCAGCTCAGCTTCGCCCAGGCCAGCGCCACCGGGCCACGCATGGAGAACCAGGATGCCCTGCGCCTGGTCACGCCGGCGGCGGAGCTGGCCGCCAGCAAGGGCTACCTGTTCGCCCTTGCCGATGGCGTCAGCCAATGTGCCGACGGTGGCCTCGCCGCTCGCGCCAGCCTGCAGGCGCTGGCCATGGATTACTACGCGACGCCCGCCACCTGGGGTGTGGCCCAGGCCCTCGACCGCCTGCTGCTGGCACAGAATCGCTGGTTGCGTGCCCAAGGCAGCCAGCCGCTGCTGACCACACTGAGCGCCCTGGTGCTGCGCGGGCGCCGTTTCACCCTGGCCCACGTGGGCGATTGCCGGGCCTATCGCTGGCACGCCGGGCGCCTGCAATGCCTGAGTGAAGACCACGTCTGGGACCAGCCCGGCATGCAGCATGTGCTCAAGCGCGCCCTAGGCCTGGACCAGCATCTGCTGGTCGACTACCTGGAGGGCGAACTGCAAGCTGGCGAGTGCTACCTGCTGCTCAGCGACGGCGTCTGGGCCAGCCTTGGCGACCAGCACATTCAGGCCATTCTGCGCGAGCAGCCCGACCTGCAGGCGGCCGCCGACACCCTGGTTGCCAGCGCCCATCACAACGGCAGCCAGGACAACGCCAGCGCCTTGCTGGTGCGGGTCGAGCAACTGGGCACGGTCAACCTCGGCGACACCCTGGTGCAACTGCAGCAATGGCCATTGCCTGGCCCGCTGCGCGAGGGCCAGGCGCTCGATGGCTGGCAGGTCGAAACGTGCCTGGCGCACAGTCGCCAGTCACTGCTTTACCGCGTACGTGATGCCAACGGCCAGCCCTGGCTGTTGAAAACCTTGCCCGCCGAGCGGGAACAGCAACCTGGTGCAGCCCAGGCCCTACTGCTGGAAGAGTGGTTCCTGCGCCGGGTCGCCGGCCGCCACTTCCCCGAACTGCATGCCGCCGGCCGGCGCCAGCACTTGTATTACGTGATGCGCGAACACAGCGGCAAGACGCTCGCCACGCACCTCGAAGCCCATGGCCCGTTAGCGCTTGCACAATGGCTGGAAATCGCCCGTCAGCTGCTCCAGGCCATCGGCGTGCTGCACCGACGAAACCTGCTGCACCGCGACATCAAACCGGAAAACCTGCACCTGGGCGATGACGGCCAGGTACGCTTGCTGGACTTCGGCCTGGCGTATTGCCCGGGGCTGTCCGAGGAACCGTTGCACGAATTGCCCGGCACGCCGTCGTATATCGCCCCGGAAGCCTACCAAGGCCAGCCACCGAGCCCGCGCCAAGACCTGTACGCCGCCGGCGTCACGCTCTATCGCTTGCTGACCGGGCATTATCCTTATGGGGAGATCGAGGCCTTCCAGCGCCCACGCCTTGGTCAGGCCGTAAATCCATCCCGCTATCGCCCCGACCTGCCCGAATGGTTGCAGCACCATTTGCTGCAGGCCGTGGCGGCGGACCCGGCGCATCGCTTCGAGACCGCCGAGCAATGGTTACTGTTGCTCGAACGCGGCGACCGCCAGGAACTGCCCAGCCGCCCTCGCCCGCTGCTGGAGCGTGAGCCGGTGAAGGTGTGGCGCAGCTTGGCCCTGCTGTCCCTGGTGTTGAACGTGATGCTGCTGTTCGCCCTGCTAAAAGCTTGAAAGTGCCTTGCCGGGGATACAGTGGCTGCGTAAATGACAGACAAAGAAAAACCCGGCCGAGGCCGGGTTTTTCATTGAAGCGTCAAACCAATTACTTGGCCTGGGCTTCTACCTGAGCTTCAACGCGACGGTTGATAGCGCGGCCTTCTTCGGTGGCGTTGTCAGCAACCGGACGGGTTTCGCCGTAGCCAACCGACTGAACGCGGCTGGATTCAACACCGTACTGCTGGGTCAGAACCTGCTTGACAGCATTGGCACGACGCTCGGACAGCTTCTGGTTGTAGGCGTCTGGACCAACGGAGTCAGTGTGACCTTCAACCACGGTGGTGGTCTGTGGGTACTGCTTCATGAAGTCAGCCAGGTTCTTGATGTCGCCGTAGCTGTTTGGCTTGACGACCGACTTGTCGAAGTCGAACTTGACGTCCAGCTCAACGCGAACGACTTCGGCAACAGCCGGGCAGCCATCAGCGTCAACGGTTACGTTGGCTGGGGTGTCTGGGCACTTGTCGACGTTGTCGCAAACGCCATCGTTGTCGGAGTCGGAGCAGACTTCAGCAACTGGAGCCGGAGCAGCAGCCACTTTGCCACCGCTACCACCGAAGTTCAGACCAACACCAACGGTTGGGCCCCACTCGGTGTTGCCGTCGTCGATGTTGTACATGGCTTCAACGCCAGCACGGGCGAAGAACATGTCGGTGATGTACCACTTGGCGCCAGCGCCAACGTTGGCGAAGGTGGAGTGGTCGCGGCCGCTACGAGTGGCCTGGCCCAGGCTCTCGTGAGCGAAACCGGCGGAAACGTACGGACGCAGAGCGTCGCCAACGGTACCGAAGTGGTAGGTAGCGTCCAGCTTGGCCTTGGAACCTTTGATGTCTTTGTTGAAGACTTCGCCACGAGCGTTATGAGTCTCGTTGTAGCCCAGGTCCAGGGAGACGTCGTCAGTCAGGAAGTAACCCAGACGAACACCAGGGTTGGTGCCGTCGTTCTTGAAGTTACGCTCGCTGTCGTAGTACTGCTTGGTCACGTTGCCTTCGACTTCGACCGCGCCTTGGCCTTGAGCCAGAACGCCGAACGAAGTAGCAGCGACGAGCGAGCCAATGGCCAAGCCCAAGGTGTTTTTCAATTTCATCCGTTAAATCCCCATCTGGTGATAGTTAAGCAGTCCCACCAACATCCGGGGGACAACTCGACGGCAAGTCTAGCAGAACTCGCCGATCCGTTAGAGATATTTGCAGAGGGCTAAGTTTCATCCAACCCTGCAAATTTCTCACGAAGCTTGTCTAGCGCGCGCTTGTAGCGCATTTTCGTTGCGCTCAAGCCCATGTGCATGATATCGGCGATTTCCTGAAATTCCAGTTCCGCGACAAAACGCAGCACCAGAATTTCCCGATCAATCGGGTTCACATGCACCAGCCACTTGTCCAGACCGCCTTTTTCTTCCGGCTTCGGAGCCTTCTCTTCGGACGCCTCTTCTACAGGGTCCAGGCTCAAGGCATCCATCAACCGGCGTTTACGACGCTCCTTGCGGTACTGGGTAATGCATTCGTTGTAGGTAATGCTGTAGAGCCAGGTCTTGAACTTGGACTTGCCCTCGAAGTTCTTCAGACCGTAGAGCACCTTCAGCATCACTTCCTGACAGACATCATCAGCATCGCGGTCGTTCCCCAGATAACGCGCACAGACGTTGAACAGGGTCCGCTGGTAGCGCCGCATGAGCTCCTCATAGGCGCGGGTTACGTGATACAGCTCTTCATGCGAACGCGCCACCAACTCCTCGTCGGTGAGTTCGCGGGGGTCGTAACGCATGGGCGGCGAATGAACTTTATTCAAAACGGATCTGGCCGACAGTCAGGTCAATGTCGCCGCTCAACCCCTGGGGCTGATTTCGCGGCGGCATACATTAACAGCTTTTGTGCGGTTAGCGGCTATTGACTCGCTGCTCGAGGAGCTCGCGATTGGACAGCGACACCAGCTCGCCCTCATCGGTCAACAGCGTCGTCTTGACTGTGCCGATCTCTTCGATCATTCCTTCAACCTCTCCAATCCGCACCTGCTGGCCGACCTGGTACAGTTCGCGAACATAGATGCCGGCCAGGATCTGCCCGGCGATTTCGCGGCTGCCAAGGCCCATGGCAAGCGCAACGGCCAGACCAACGGTAATCAGCCCGATGACGATCACGTGGTTGAGCAGGTCGGTCTTGACCTCCAACTGGCTGATGGCCACCGAGATGCTGATGATGATCACCAGGCCCTGGGTGATGCGCCCAAGGCCGGCGGAATACTCCAGGCCGATACCTTCGGCCGCACCGCGCACCAGGCCATTGGCCACCTGCGCCAGCAGCACGCCGGCCAGCAGTACCAGGGCTGCGCCGAACACCTTGGGCAGGTACAGGGCGAGCATGTCCAGGGTCGCCGAAACCCGCTCCAGGCCCAACGACTCGGCGGCCGAGACGAGGAAGATGAGCAACACGAACCAGTAGACGATCTTGCCGATCAACGTCGAGATCGGCACCTGGATGCCAACCCGGCCAAGCATCTTGGTCAGCCCGGTACCGGCCATGAGACGGTCCAGGCCGAACTTGGCCAGGAGCTTGGAAAGCAGTGTGTCGAGCAGCTTGGCCACCACGAAACCGAGCAGCACCACGACCAGCGCGCCGAACAGGTTGGGGATGAAGTTCGCTACCTTGGTCCATAGGGCGGTCATGGCAGTGACCAGGCTCTGGGTCCAGAGATCGAGTTCCATATTCAATCGGCCTTATCTGCTTTGCTGCCATTGGCAGCGTTGCGGGTAGAGTGTCGACGCACCGGCGCAACGTGCGCCGAGCCATTGTTCACGGCGATCAGCAGCGCCTGGCTCCAGCGGCCAAGCAGGCTGAACAGATCACCGGCACCGACCTGGCGGTTGGCGGTTTTCAGCACGCGACCCAGGCACGCGGCATCGTCTCGCTCCTCACCGGAGGGCGACGCCTTGAGCAGGTCACGCAGTGATTCTTCAAACGGATCGTGCATGGGCACCTCGCGCAGTGTCACTCAGAGACGAGGCGGCCGGGCGATGGGTCACACATCGCAGTGGAACGATTGTCTCATGACGGCTCGGCATGTTCATACCCAGCGCAACCGCCGGAACAACCACCACTGCCCCACTGCCAGGCCGAGCACGACGATGCAGGCCAGCAGGAAGCCATAAGGGTTGCTCGCCCCCGGAATACCGCCGACATTGATACCGAGCAACCCGGTGACGAAGCTCATGGGCAGGAAGATGCAGGTGATGATGCCGAAGCGGTACATGGTCCGGTTCATCCGCTCGCTGCGCCGGCGGTCTTCGCTTTCCAGCACCAGCGCTGCCCGCTCGCGGGTCAGCTCAAGCTCTTCGAGGTAGCGGATCAGGCTGTTGTTCAGCTCGTTCCAGTAATCGGCATCGGCATCGCAGAACCAGCTCCATTTGCTGCGTGACAGCTGGGCGTAGATCTCACGCTGAGGTGCCAGGAAGCGACGCAAGCCCGCCGCGCGGCGGCGAATCTGCTGAAGGCTGCCTTGCTCCGGTGTATACCGTTCGTCAGATTCAACCTTCTCTTCTTCCAGATCGACCAGCTCCGAGAGGTCGCTGACCAGGCTCTGGACCTTCTCGGTCAGCAACTCCCCCATCAACAGCAACAGCTCGGACGCCGATTTCGGCCCCCTGCCCTCTTCAAGCTGCTGAAGGATTTCATCGCTGGCACGCAATGGCCGCAAACGCAGCGAAATGACCCGCTGCGCCTGGGCATGAATGCGTACCGAAACCATGTCCTCGGGCTCTGCCCCCGGGTTGAGGTTGACCCCGCGCAGGAACAGCAACATCTGCTCACCGGCCTGCGGCAACAGCCGTGGCCGGGTGTTTTCTTCCAGCAGCAGGTCGCAGGCGAACTCGCTCAGGCCACTGTCCTGCAACAACCAGGTGCGGGTTTGCGGATGACTGCGATCCCAGTGCAACCACAGGCTTTGCTGGGGTTGCAGCTGCAGGCCGTCCAGCTCGGTCCGGGCAATCGAACGCGCGCCACCTTTACCATCGAGCACCAGGGCATGCACCAACCCCCACTGCGCGTTGTCTTCCTCGAACATCAAAGCTCCATCAGCGCGTACCGCGCGTCACTCCGGCATTTTCAGCGGGCTTGGCGAGATGATCACGCCATTGTTGTCGGCATACAGGTACTCGCCCGGGCGGAAGGTGACACCGGCAAAGGTCACGGCCACGTTAAGGTCGCCGATGCCGCGTTTGTCGGTTTTCATCGGGTGGCTGGCCAGCGCCTGTACACCGACGTCGGTCTGGATCAGTACATCGACGTCACGCACGCAACCGTAGATCACCAGGCCTTCCCAGCCGTTCTTGGCTGCCTTTTCGGCGAGCATGTCACCCAGCAGCGCACGGCGCAGCGAGCCACCCCCGTCGACCACCAGGACCTTGCCCTTGCCATCGAGCTCGACCTGCTCCTTGACCAGCGAGTTGTCTTCGAAGCACTTGATGGTCACGATCTGGCCACCGAAGGAGTCGCGGCCACCGAAGTTGCTGAACATGGGTTCGAGCACCTGAACCAGGTCCGGGTAGGCGTCACACAGGTCGGGCGTTACGTAATGCTGCATGGGAAGCTCCTGTCAGTCACAACGAAGGCGGGTATCGGCCAAGGCTACACCGTAGAAGCTGTTGCAGTCATCCGGGACCGGGCAGTCATTTGCATTCAACCTGGACCGGCCTCTTCGCGGGACAAGCCCGCTCCCACAGGTACTGCTCAAGTTTCAAGCATTGTGCAGTACCTGTGGGAGCGGGCTTGTCCCGCGAAGAGGCCGGCACAGGCGAAGCAGATTCAACTGACAGGCAAAGGCTCGCGCACCACCGTCGATTCATGCACCGGCAACAGCGGGTCGCGCAACCAGCGCTCAACCAACGGCCATACCTGCACCTGCGCCGCCTTGCTCACCAGCATGTCGACATGGCCAAAGGCCTCGAACCCCTCTTCACGGCCCAGACGCAGGAACTGCTTGCGCTCCCCGCCCAGCTGATCGAACAGCTTGCGGCAGGCCCACACCGGGTCCTGGAAGTCCCCCGCGCCGGCCACCGCCAGCAACGGTACGTCCACTTCGGCCAACCCCGCCCACCAGTCGTTCTGCTTGTCGCCAAAGCGCCCGAACAGGCCATGCCAGCGCATGCTCTCCAGCGCCAGGCCGATCGGCTCGTCCTCCGGCCCACGCTTGAAGCGCGGCCCGGAAATCTGCCCCCAACGCTTGAGCAGCAGCTTCGCTCCCCAGGTCAGCGGAGGCACCTTGAGCGGCCAATAGACCCGGCTGACCTGGGTTCCGAAAAGCGCCACGCTGGCCACCTGTTCAGCCTTGATAAAGCCGCCACCCAAGGCTGCCACCAAGGTAGTGCCACCCAGAGAGTGGCCGACCCAGTGCGGCGCCTGGCCAGACTGCTCGCGCACGAATGCACCGATCAGTGGCAGATCGTCGCGGGCATAATCGGCCACGCTGTTGTGCTTCCAGTTGCGGTTACGCGGCGACAGCCCGTGGCCGCGCATTTCCGGGATCCATACGTCGAACCCGGCCCGCGCCAGATGGGCCCCAAGGCCGATGCCCTTGGGCGAGTACCAGAAGCGCCGGTTGGAGAAACTGCCATGCAGCAGAATCACCGGCACACCTTGGGGCCGGCCTTGATCGGCCAGCCCCAGGCGGGTCACGGCCAGCTCGACACTGGGGTCCGGGCCGTTGCCGGCCTTGATCCGGTACACGTCTTCGCTGAGGTCGCCGCGGCGCTCGGCACTGAGCAAGGCCACGGGAAAAAGGTTGCTGCTGCTTTGCATAAGGTTGCTTGGTGCACAAAAAAGGGCGGGATCCATCACTGGAGCTCGCCCTGGAAAAAACCAGGCGGAGGCGCGCCAGACGCGCCCCCGCAATTTACCGCATCAGGCCGCGCCCTGGCCTTCGGCCAGGAAGAACCAGGTCTCCAGGACCGAGTCCGGGTTCAGCGACACGCTTTCGATGCCCTGCTCCATCAGCCACTTGGCCAGGTCCGGGTGGTCCGATGGGCCCTGGCCGCAAATGCCGATGTACTTGCCGGCCTTGTTGCACGCCTGGATGGCGTTGGCCAGCAGCTTCTTCACCGCCGGGTTACGCTCATCGAACAGGTGGGCGATGATGCCCGAGTCACGGTCCAGACCCAGGGTCAGCTGGGTCAGGTCGTTGGAGCCGATGGAGAAGCCGTCGAAGTATTCGAGGAACTCTTCGGCGAGGATGGCATTGGACGGCAACTCGCACATCATGATCACACGCAGGCCGTTGTCGCCACGGGCCAGGCCGTTTTCGGCGAGCAGGTCGACGACCTGGCTGGCTTCGCCCAGGGTACGCACGAACGGCACCATGATCTCGACGTTGGTCAGGCCCATCTCGTTGCGCACGCGCTTGAGCGCACGGCACTCGAGCTCGAAGCAGTCGCGGAACGACTCGCTGATGTAGCGCGAGGCGCCGCGGAAGCCCAGCATCGGGTTTTCTTCTTCCGGCTCATACAGCTTGCCGCCGATCAGGTTGGCGTACTCGTTGGACTTGAAGTCCGACAGGCGCACGATGACCTTTTTCGGGTAGAAGGCTGCCGCCAGGGTGCTGATGCCCTCGACCAGTTTCTCGACATAGAAACCGACCGGGTCGTTGTAGCCAGCGATGCGCTTGTCGACGCTTTCCTTCAGCTCGGCGGGCAGGCCGGCATAGTTCAGCAGTGCCTTCGGGTGCACGCCGATCATGCGGTTGATGATGAATTCCAGGCGTGCCAGGCCGACACCGGCGTTGGGCAGCTGGGCGAAGTCGAAGGCGCGGTCCGGGTTGCCGACGTTCATCATGATCTTGAACGGCAGCTCCGGCATGGCGTCCACCGAGTTCTGCTTGACGTCGAAGCCCAGCTCACCCTCGAAGATGAAGCCGGTGTCGCCTTCGGCGCAGGATACGGTCACGCCCTGGCCGTCCTTGAGCACCTGGGTGGCATTGCCGCAACCGACCACGGCCGGGATGCCCAGCTCACGGGCGATGATCGCCGCGTGGCAGGTGCGCCCGCCACGGTTGGTGACGATGGCGCTGGCGCGCTTCATCACCGGTTCCCAGTCCGGGTCGGTCATGTCGGAAACCAGCACGTCGCCGGGCTGCACCTTGTCCATCTCGGACACGTCGTTGATCACGCGGACCTTGCCAGCGCCAATGCGCTGGCCGATGGCGCGACCTTCGACCAGCACGGTGCCCTTCTCTTTAAGCAGGTAACGTTCCATGACGTTGGCGCTGGCGCGGCTCTTCACGGTCTCAGGGCGAGCCTGGACGATGTACAGCTTGCCGTCATCACCGTCCTTGGCCCACTCGATGTCCATCGGGCGCTGGTAGTGCTGCTCGATGATCATCGCCTGCTTGGCCAGTTCGTTGACTTCGTCGTCGCTCAGGCAGAAACGGGCGCGATCGGCACGGTCGACCTCGATGGTCTTGACCGAGCGGCCGGCCTTGGCTTCGTCGCCATAGACCATCTTGATCGCCTTGCTGCCCAGGTTGCGGCGCAGGATGGCCGGGCGACCAGCCTGCAGGGTTTGTTTGTGCACGTAGAATTCGTCAGGGTTGACCGCGCCCTGCACCACGGTTTCACCCAGGCCGTAGGCGCCGGTGATGAACACCACGTCACGGAAGCCCGACTCGGTGTCGAGGGTGAACATCACGCCGGCGGTGCCGGTTTCCGAACGGACCATGCGCTGCACGCCGGCGGACAGGGCCACCAGCTTGTGGTCGAAGCCCTGGTGCACGCGGTAGGCGATGGCGCGGTCGTTGAACAGCGAGGCGAACACTTCCTTGGCCGCGCGGATCACGTTGTCGACGCCACGGATGTTGAGGAAGGTTTCCTGCTGGCCGGCGAACGAGGCGTCCGGCAGGTCTTCGGCGGTGGCCGAGGAACGCACGGCCACGGCCATGTTGTCGTTGCCCTGGGACATTTCGGCGAAGGCGGTGCGGATTTCTGCATCCAGGCGGGCCGGGAAGTCGGCCTCCATCACCCACTGGCGGATCTGCGCGCCGGTCTTGGCCAGGGCGTTGACGTCATCAACGTCCAGCGCATCGAGCGCAGCGTGAATCTTGTCGTTCAGGCCACTCTGTTCGAGGAAGTCACGGTACGCCTGAGCCGTAGTGGCAAAGCCGCCCGGCACCGACACACCGGCACCAGCGAGGTTACTGATCATCTCGCCCAGGGATGCGTTCTTGCCCCCCACATGCTCCACATCGTGGACGCCGAGCTTATCGAGGGAAACTACGTACTCTACCAAGGTGATCTCTCCACTAACTGTATTGGAAAAGCTCAAGGGCGCCCGCCTGCCTTCGTTGACTGGGCCGGACGCTTGTGGCCTGTACCTGGAATATAGGTTCGCAAAATATGGCAGAATTGCTGACAGCCGCATTCGGCAAACCGAACTTATCATATCCAAGAAACGTCATCAGCTTAAGGCCCAGATCGCAAATGAAACGAACCGCGTTCTTCATCTCCGATGGCACCGGCATCACCGCCGAAACCCTGGGCCAGAGCCTGCTCGCTCAATTCGAAAGCATTCCGTTCAATAAATTCACTCGTCCGTACATCGACAGCCCGGAAAAAGCGCGGACCATGGTGCAGCAGATCAATGCCGCCGCAGAGCGCGATGGCATGCGGCCGATCATCTTCGACACCATCGTCAATCAGGACATCCGCGAGATCCTGGCGACGTCGAACGGCTTCATGATCGACATCTTTTCTTCGTTTTTATCCCCGCTCGAACAGGAACTGACCGCCCATTCGTCGTATTCCGTCGGCAAATCGCACTCGATTGGCGGCAACTCCAACTACATGGAACGCATCGAGGCGGTGAATTTCGCCCTGGACAACGACGACGGCGCGCGCACCCACTACTACGACAAAGCCGACCTGATCCTGGTCGGCGTGTCGCGCTGCGGCAAGACCCCGACCTGCCTGTACATGGCCATGCAGTTCGGTATTCGCGCCGCCAACTATCCGCTGACCGAGGACGACATGGAGCGCCTGCAATTGCCGGCGGTGCTGAAGAAGCACCACAGCAAGCTGTTCGGCCTGACCATCGACCCCGACCGCCTGACCGCCATCCGCCACGAGCGCAAGCCCAACAGCCGCTATTCGAGCTTTGCCCAGTGCGAATTCGAGGTGCGCGAGGTGGAGAACCTGTTCCGCCGGGAGAACATTCCCAACATCAATTCGACGCATTTTTCGGTGGAAGAGATTTCGGCGAAGATCCTGGTGGAAAAAGGCGTCGAGCGCAGGTTCAAGTAAACCTGCACCGGCCTCTTCGCGGGTGAACCCGCTCCCACAGGTATTGCACATACCCCAAGGTCAATGAGATCCCTGTGGGAGCGGGCTTGCCCGCGAAAGGGCCGGCACAGGTGTACAAAAAAAGCCCCGGCATCGCTGCCGGGGCTTTCTTTTACCTCACTACCAGACTCAGGACGGCACCACCGCCGCCTGGCCACTCAGCGCCAGGTCGACCAGCTCGCGGTTGGCCACCGCGTACATCGCATAGTCGGTGCCGGTGGCGTTGCGCAGGTCGTCGAGCATGGCGCGCCAACGCTCGACCATCACCCGGTGCTGCTCGGCCCACAGCGCCACCCGGGCGTCCATGTCTTCCGGCGCATCGGCCATCTGCAAGACCGAGATGGTGATCGCCCGCTGCTGCAGGTCGATGTCGTCACGGAACGCCTCGCGGGCCAGGGCCTGCCAATTGTTCTCCACCGGCAGGTTGCTGATTTCCTGCAGGTACCAGGTCAGGTCCAGCGCGCTGCCCACGGCGAAGAACGCCTTGGCCACCTGCGCCGGGTCGTGGCCGGTCACGTCCGAGGCCTCGATGATCGGCAGCAGGGTGTACAGGTGGGTGGTACCGGCAACCATGCGCGCCAGCAGCTCCGGCACACCGGCATCGACGAAGCTCTGGTAGCGCACCATCCAGCGCTCGCGGGTCGGGCCTTCCAGCAGCTCGTCGAGCTTGAGCCCCAACTGGGCGATCTTCGGCCCGAAGTGCGCGCTGTCACGCCCGGCATCCTGCTCGTTGCGGCGGCTGCGCAGGAACCAGCGGGTGGCGCGGCGGCCCAGGCGCATCAGCTCGTCCATCAAGGTCAGCTGGATCTCCGCCGGCACCTGATAGTCCAGCGCCTCGATCTGACGGAACCAGTGCGGCAGGTGGAAGATGTCACGCACGATCACATAGGCCCCGGCGACGTTGGCCGGGCTCATGCCGGTCGACTCCTTCAGGCGCTGGACGAAGGTGATACCCATGTTGTTGACCAGGTCGTTGGCGATCTGGGTGCTGACGATTTCGCGCTTCAGGCGGTGACGGCGCATGGCGTCGGCGAACTTGCTGACCAGCGACGGCGGGAAGGCGGTTTCCATGTCGCGGGTCAGGTAGTCGTCGTCCGGCACCAGCGACTTGAGCAGCTGCTCCTTGAGGTCGATCTTGCTGTACGAAATCAGCACCGACAGCTCGGCGCGGGTCAGGCCCTGGCCAGCGGCCAGGCGCTCGGCCAGCTGTTCCTCGGACGGCAGGAACTCGATCGCGCGGTCCAGCTTGCCACGGCTTTCGAGGTCGGCCATCAGGCGCTTGTATTCGGCGATCCGCTCGCGGGCGCGGCGGGCTGCCAGCGACAGGGCCTGGGTCTGCTTGTAGTTGTTGCCCAGCACCAGGCCAGCCACTTCGTCGGTCATGCTGCCGAGCAACTGGTTGCGCTGTTTCTCGGTCATGTCGCCACCCTGCACCACTTCGTTGAGCAGGATCTTGATATTGACTTCGTGGTCGGAGCAGTCCACGCCACCGGCGTTGTCGATGAAGTCGGTGTTGGTGGCACCGCCATGCAGGCCGAATTCGACACGACCGAGCTGGGTCATGCCGAGGTTGCCGCCCTCGCCTACCACCTTGCAGCGCAGTTCGTTGCCGTTGACGCGCAGGGCATCGTTGGCCTTGTCGCCGACATCGGCGTGGCTTTCAGTGCTGGCCTTGACGTAGGTACCGATACCGCCGTTCCACAGCAGGTCGACCGGTGCCTTGAGCAGCGCGTGCAGCAGCTCGGTCGGGGTCAGGCGGTCGGCTTCGATGGCGAAGCGTTCCTTCATCTGCGGGCTGATGGCGATGCTTTTGGCGCTGCGTGGGAAAATCCCGCCGCCTTCGGACATGATGCTGGTGTCGTAGTCGCTCCAGGCCGAGCGCGGCAGGTCGAACAGGCGCTTGCGCTCGACGAAGCTGGTGGCCGGGTCCGGGTTCGGGTCGATGAAGATGTGCAGGTGGTTGAACGCCGCCACCAGTTGCAACTTGTCGGACATCAGCAGGCCGTTGCCGAACACGTCGCCGGCCATGTCGCCGATGCCGATCACGGTGATCGGGTCCTGCTGCACATTGATGCCGCGCTCGCGGAAGTGGCGTTGCACACCGACCCAGGCGCCACGGGCGGTGATACCCATCTTCTTGTGGTCATAACCGGCCGAGCCACCCGAGGCGAACGCGTCGCCGAGCCAGAAGCCGTAGTCGATGGCGATGCCGTTGGCGATGTCGGAGAAGGTGGCGGTGCCCTTGTCGGCCGCCACCACCAGGTACGGGTCGTCGTCATCGTGACGCACCACGTTGGCCGGCGGCACCACGCCACCGTCCTTGAGGTTGTCGGTGATGTCGAGCAGGCCGGAGATGAAGATGCGATAGCACGCCACGCCCTCGGCGGCGATCTCGTCACGGCTACCGCCCAGCGGCAGCCGGCGCGGCAGGAAGCCACCCTTGGCGCCGACCGGCACGATCACCGAGTTCTTCACCTGCTGGGCTTTGACCAGGCCCAGCACTTCGGTGCGGAAGTCTTCCTCGCGGTCCGACCAGCGCAGGCCGCCGCGGGCGACATTGCCAAAGCGCAGGTGCACGCCCTCGACCCGTGGCGAATAGACGAAGATCTCGAACTTCGGCACAGGCTTGGGCAGCTCGGGAATCAGCTTGGGGTTGAACTTGAAGCTGAAGTACGACTTGTTCTGGCCGCTGCCATCCGGCTGGTAGAAGTTGGTGCGCAGGGTGGCCTTGATCAGGTCCAGGTAGCGGCGCAGGATGCGGTCCTCGTTGAGCACCTGAACATCGTCCAGGGCGGTGAGGATCGCCTGCTCCAGGCGTTGCTGCTTGTCGTCCAGGTCTTCGGTGGTGAGCTTGCGCGCCAGGTAGAAGCGGGTCTTGAACAACCGGGTCAGCTCGCGGGCGATCTCGGTGTGGTTGTTCAGGGTGCTGGCGATGTAGCCAAGGTCGAAGCCCAGGCGGATCTGCTTCAGGTAACGGGCATAGGCACGCAGCAACGCCACGTCACGCCATGGCAAGCCGGCGGTGAGCACCAGACGGTTGAAGGCATCGTTCTCGGCGTCGCCCTTGACGATGTGGATGAAGGCATCCTGCAGGATGTCGTTGAGCTGCTGGATGTCCAGGTCCAGGCCTTCGCTGTAGGTGAAGGCGAAGTCGTGGATCCAGAACTCGCGCCCGCTGGTGTGGCGCAGGCGGTACGGGAATTCGCCGAGTACGCGCAGGCCAAGGTTTTCCAGGATCGGCAGCACGTCCGACAGCGCCAGCGGGGTATCGGCATGGTACAGCTTGCAGTGCAGCAGGCGGTCGCCCAGGCGGGTCAGCGGCTGATAGAAACTCATCGCCAGCGGCTTGTGCTCGGACAGCGCCACCACGTGCTGCAGGTCGACCACCGCCGAATGCGCCGGGAAACGCTCGCGGTAGCCAGCCGGGAAGCCTTTGGGGAAGTCAGCCAGGATGTTGGTGCCCTGGGCTTCGCCGAAGTTCTCGATGACCAGCGCCGAGTAGTCGTCATGCCACGAGCGGCAGGCCTGGATCACTTCGTTTTCCAGTTGCTGCGGGTCGATGTCGATGCGGTTCTTCGGGTCGACCCGCAGAATAAGCTGCACGCGCGCCAGAACCGATTCGGAGAAGAAGGTCCAGAACTCGCAGTCGCTGGCCTTCAGGCGCTCCATCAGCACCTGCTGGATCTTCTGCCGCACTTCGGTGGAGTAGATCTCGCGCGGCACGTAGGCCAGGCAGTAGCAGAAGCGCCCGTACGGGTCCTTGCGCAGGAACACGCGGATCTTGTTGCGTTCCTGGATCTGCACGATCGACATGACGGTGTTGAACAACTCGTCGATCGGGGTCTGGAACAGGTCGTCGCGTGGCAGCACTTCGAGCACCTGGGCCAGTTCCTTGCCCAGGTGCGCTTTCGGGTCGAAGCCGGACCGGCGTTCGACTTCGGCGACCTTCACGCGAATGTAAGGGATGGCATGCACGCTCTCGCCGTACACCGACGACGTGTACAGGCCCATGAAGCGGTGCTCCTTGATGACCTTGCCGTCGGCATCCAGCTGGCGGATCGACACGTAGTCCGGGTAGGCCGGGCGATGCACGCGGCTGGGCAGCGCGGCCTTGGCGAACGACAGCAGCAGCGGT
The DNA here is from genome assembly GCF_021602465.1 of Pseudomonas urethralis. Taxonomy (NCBI): domain Bacteria; kingdom Pseudomonadati; phylum Pseudomonadota; class Gammaproteobacteria; order Pseudomonadales; family Pseudomonadaceae; genus Pseudomonas; species Pseudomonas urethralis. The sequence continues at coordinate 1,579 of NZ_BQIJ01000017.1, read as the reverse complement.
TCGTTGAGGTAGGCCACGGCGTAGTCTTCGATGCGCAGTTCTTCCGCCGTCAGGCCCACCCGCAGGCGGCGCGGCAGGCCGAGGAACGACTGCTCGTCGTAGTCCATCTGGCCACCGTCGCTGTCGGCCTGGACGGTGAATTCTTCGTAGCCGAGGAAGGTGAAGTGGTTGTCCAGCAGCCATTCGAGGAAGGCCTTGACCTCGCCCTTTTCATGCTGGGCCGGGCCGTAGGCGGTGTTTTCCACCTCGGCGAGGATTTCGCGCAGCTTGGCTTTCATCGGCTCGAAATCAGCCACCGCCACGCGTACCTCAGCCAGCACCTGCTCGATCTCGCGGGCCAGCACGGTCAGTTCGGCGGCATTGGCGCAGCGGTCGATCTCCAGGTACATCAGCGACTCATGGCGCACACCTTCGCCCTGGGTGCCCTTGGGCAGCAGTTCGAGCAGTTCGCCCTTGGCACCGCGGCGCACGCTGAGCACCGTGGTCTGCAGGGTGTGGATGCTGTAGCCGCGGCGGTTGAGCTCGGTGCGCACCGAGTCGACCAGGAACGGCAAGTCGTGATGCAGCACTTCGACCACGGTGTGGGTCGACTGCCAGCCATTGCGCTCGTAATCAGGGTTGTACACCCGCACTTGCGGGTATTCGGGGTCGAAGCGCTCGATGATGCGCCACGCCGAGAGGGTACAGCCGGCAAGGTCCGAAAGCCTGCGCTGGGTGAGTTCGTCCAGAGAGATGATGCCGAAGAACTGCTCGGCGAACAGCGCCACTTGTGGCAGGGACTGTTCGCTGATGTGCTGCGCCAGGGCCGCTTGCAGTTGGTGCTGGAAGTCGGCTTTGCTGGCTGCGGTGAAGAACGCCATCTGTGGTACTCCGCTTGGGCTTTGTAGTAGTTGAAGCGTCGCGCATGTCCGCCATGTACGGATCAACGATAGCCAACCCATGGCAAGCCGGACGGTAAAAACCAGACGTTGAACGTGGCAGGCACGTCCAGGGCTCGCCGAAGCTTAACGACTGAGCGGTCATCGCCGCTTGCGAGGCTGCGACAATTTCGGTCAAGGGCTGGCAACTTTACGTTTATGGATGGCTGCAAGGCTGTCAGAATTCCCTCCCATTACCCTTGACCCGAGTCGTAGCCATGCAAATCCACACCGCCGTGCTGTTCGCCACCCCTTGCGATGACGAGGAAGACAACATGGCGACCTTGTGCTGCCACAGCGACAAGGGGCAGATGTTCTTGCTGACCCGTTATCCGGATGAAGACACCGTCGACCTGACCCTGGATGACGAGCCGTCGACGCTGGATGGGTTGAAGGTGACCTTGAGCGCGCAGCGCCTGCTGATCGAAGTGGCAGCCGGTGATCGGGATGCGCTGAAAGGGGATGAAGCGCTGGAGATCGTGCTGACTTCGGCGGGGACTGACCTTGAGGAGGTGGCGCTGACATTGCGCAATATCCTCGATGGCACCGGCACCTTTGTCAGCGAGCTGTGATTTTTTAGTGGGTGCCGGGTGCACGCCGGTCGATTTGCAGCGCAGATGAGACCAGACACTCATGCACCCGCACCCCCCACTGACCCCATT